>DAOUCZ010000137.1:0-5241 GCA_034431675.1 Anaerolineae bacterium
TTTATACCGTACGCTTGCAGGTGACCACTTCCACAGGCACTCACCGCGTGTCACAGACCATCGCAGTGGGCAGCGTCTATACCCCCACCCCCATCACCCCCACAGCCACGGCAATCCCGCCCACAGCCAACATGAACCTGACAGTCAACGGCAGTGAGCTGGTCTTTAACGACGCCTCTACCCCCGGTGCCGGCACCATCATCGGCTGGAACTGGGACTTCGGCGACGGCGGCACAGCCAATGCACCGGGTGGGTCTTACGTTTATAGCACCGGCGGCACTTACACCGTCTCCCTCACCATCACAGACAGCAACAACCAAACCGCCTTTGTCAGCAGCACCATCACCATCCAAGCCTGCGCCTATCACCTCACCAACACCACCACCATCGATGTCGGGCGGGCGGTGGCCGACCCACCGACCACAGTCTATGAACTGCATTATAAAAACCTCGACTGCTCGGATGCCGGCGTGGTAGCGACCCTGAGCACCACCAATGCCAACGTATCTACCACCATCGAGCACGGGAGGCATTACTTCGTCGTCCAAACCGCTCCCTGCACCCAACTGGTTCTAGACGAAATAGCAGGAACAGGCCCAATCGTCCGAAATATCGCCAACGCCTGCCCATAATTCGTCCCGATGTACCTAGTTCTATGGAGATGCCGTGATGCCCATCCTCAAAACACTACTTAGCCTCAGCGCGTCAGCATGGGTTCTGGTGATTACCGCACTGGCGGTCATCGCCCAGAATGCACCCACAAACTGTGAAGATGCCGTCCGTGTCGCCCTTCAGGCCGCAAACGCTGCCTGTGAAGGGACTGCACGCAATCAAGTATGCTACGGCAATGTACAGGGCAGCATCACGCCGCGCAACCTGTCTACAGAACTGGTCTGGGAAAAGGCCGGTGACCGCGTAAACCTGACGGATATTGCCGGCATCACCCTCACCCCACTGGATGAGCAAACCGGCCAATGGGGCGTGGCGGTGATGCAAGTGCAAGCCAGCTTGCCAGACACCCAACCGGGCCAAAACGTCACCCTTGTGATGTTCGGCGATATTATGGTGAACGAAGATACCACCAATGCCGGCATCCGCCCGATGCAGGCTTTTTATCTCAAGACCGGCGTCGGCACCACCCAGTGCGCCGCCGCCCCCACCACCGGCATCATGATTCAAACCCCCAAAGGCGCCGGCATCATCAACCTGACCGTGAACGGCGCACGTATGGCTTTTGGGTCAAGCGCGTTTATCACCACCCAAAACAGCGAAACCGGCGAGCGGTTGCGCGTCACGCTGCTGCAAGGGCGTGGGCTGGTCGAAACCCCCGAAGGCTACTTTCAGCTGATGGCCCCCGGCAGTCAGCTGTACATCGAAATCGATGAAGAAGGCACGGTCTACGGCCAACCCAGCGATTTAGAGGCCTATGATCGCAGCGAATTTGGCGCTTATGACACCTTCTTTGAAGAATGGGAAATTGAGCTGCCAGAATACGATGACTTCGACGCCTATCTAGATGGGTGGTTCGAAGACCTTGACGACGATTGGCTCAATGACTTCTATGACCCAGAAGATGAAGCCGAGCTGATGGATGTCGACGACAGCTGGGATGACAATCATGATAACAACGTTAGCGGCGGGGACAACGATGATGGCGGCGGGGACGACGATAATGGCGGCGGGGATGACGATGATGGCGGTAATGACGACTAACCTACCCGCATAACATCGCACGTCTGTTCATACCATCCAGCAGGTTTGATGCTAAAATAGAGGCATAGCCCTTCGCATCAAACAATCTGCTGGATGGTATTTTCTTTCTCATGAGCGACATGCCCAGCCCCGAACAAGGCTTTGTGCACCTACACGTCCACACCGAGTTTTCGCTGCTGGACGGCCTGAGCAAAATCAAGAAACTGGTGGCCCGGGCCGAAAAACTGGGCCAAAAGGCCCTGGCCATCACCGACCATGGCACGATGTATGGTGTGATGGATTTCTATAACGCCTGTATGGATAAAGGCATTCAGCCCATCCTCGGCATCGAATCATACTTGGCGCCGCGCGGCATGACCGATCGTGACCCGATTTTGGATCGGCGCCCCAATCACCTGCTGCTGCTGGCCAGCAATTTAACCGGCTACAAAAACCTGCTGAAAATTGCCAGTGCCGCCCAGCTTCAGGGATACTACTATCGTCCACGCATCGACTTTGATTTTCTGGCCGCTCACGCCGAAGGCCTGATTTGCACCAGCGGATGCTTGGCCGCGCGCATCCCACAGCTCATCATGCAGGATAAACACAAAGAGGCAGAACAGTGGATCGGGCAGTTCGTTGAGGCTTTTGGGCGTGATAACTTCCTTTTGGAGCTGCAACATCATGACATCCCAGAGCTTGGCCCAGTTAACCGCTGGTTGATTGACTATGCTCGCCGCAACCCCAATGGCCCACGCCTGATTGCCACCAACGACGTCCACTATATCGAAAAAGACGATTTTGACGCCCACGATACCCTGCTGTGCATCCAGACTCAGGCGCTAAAAGCTGAACCCAAGCGCAAAGACCATGACGATGAAAATGACCGTGGGCGCATGGCGATGTCGGACAACAGCTATTACCTGACCAGCGCCGAGGAGATGTGGCGTATCTTTGGCAGCGAGACCCCCGACGCCCTCCGCAACACACTGGACGTCGCGCAGCAGTGCTCGTTTGCCTTCCCCAAAAAGGTCTACCGCTTCCCCAAGTTCCCCGTACCTGCCGGGTTCAATGCCGAGAGCTACCTGCGCCACCTGTGCGACATCGGGATGCGCTGGCGCTTTGGCCAGCGGGCCGATGACCCCGCCCTGCGCGAGCGCCTTAACTATGAGCTGGATGTCATCAAGACGATGGGCTACAACACCTATTTCTTGATCGTGTGGGACTTGTGCGAATATGCACGCCAAACCGACATTTGGTTTAATGTGCGCGGCTCGGGCGCGGGGAGTTTGGCACTGTATGTGCTGGGCATCACCAACATCGACCCAATCCAAAACGCACTGTTTTTCGAGCGCTTCTTGAACCCCGAACGCAATACCATGCCCGACATCGACATCGACTATCCCGATGACCGACGCAGCGAGATGCTGGCCTATGCCGTGCAGAAATATGGCAGTGAAAAGGTCGCGGCCATCATCACGTTTGGGACGCTGGGAGCAAAGCAGGCGGTGCGCGACGTGGCACGCACGATGGGCATCGACCTCGGCCACGTTGACCGCGCCGCCAAGCTCATCCCACAAGAACCCAAGCCCAAGCCCATCGAGAAGTACATCGAAGAAATCCCCGACCTCAAAAAGGTCTATGAAGAGGACAAAGACCTGCGCGCCGTGTTGGACATGGCCGGCAAACTGCAAGGCGCACGGCGTCATGCCTCGGTGCACGCCGCCGGCGTCATCATCGCCGATCAGCCGTTGGTCGAATATCTGCCGCTGCACCGTATAACGGGCAAAGAAAACGCCGATTTGCCCATCAAACAGGTCACCCAATTCACCATGGAAACCTGCGAGGCCATCGGCCTGCTCAAAATCGACTTCCTCGGCCTTGCCACCCTCAACATCATGCGAACCGCCTGCGAGCTGATCGAGAAATACCACGGCATCCGCTACAGCATGGATAATGTGCCCTATCGCCATGACGACCCACGCCTAAGCGATCATGACCGAAAGCGGCTGGACGAGGCGTTTGAACTCATCGCCCGCGGGGATACCGTCGGGGTGTTCCAGCTCGAAAGCTCGGGGATGCAAACCATGCTGCGCGACATGCGCCCGCGCGAGTTTGAGAACATCGTCGCCGGCGTCAGCCTCTATCGGCCCGGCCCGCTTCAGTTCATCCCCGATTACAACCGCCGCCTACATGGTGACGAAGAAACACAATACCTGCATCCCAAGCTAGAGCCGATCGTCGGCGTCACCTATGGCATTTTGGTCTATCAAGAGCAAATCATGCAGGTCGCACGCGACTTGTTTGGCTATAAGCTTGGCGAAGCCGACCTGATGCGCCGCGCGGTAAGCAAGAAGAAAAAAGAAGACCTCGATAAACATCGAGCCATCTTCAAAGAACGCGGCCCAGCCAATGGCGTCGATGTCGAAACTGCCGACAAAATTTTCGACCAAATCGACTATTTCGCCAACTACGGGTTCAACAAAGCCCACGCCGCCGACTATGCGGTGCTCAGCGTCCAGACCGCCTTTCTGAAGTGCCATTACCCGCACGAATACATGGCGGCCTTGCTCACCGTGCAGCGCGATGACAGCGCCAAAGTGGCCATCTTTCTGGAAGACTGCCGGCGGATGCACATCCCCATCTTGCCGCCCGACATCAACCACAGTGACATCAATTTCACCATCGAACCGCGCGAGGATGGCCGGCGTGGCATTCGCTTCGGCTTGGTAGCCATCAAAGGCGCGGGTGAAGGCGCTGTCCGCCCGGTGATTGAGGAGCGCATGGCGCACGGGCCTTACCATTCCCTTGAAGACCTTGCCCGCCGTGTCGATTTGCGCAAGGTCGGCAAGCGCGCGCTCGAAGTGCTAACACAAGCCGGCGCGCTCGACTCGCTTGAACGCGACCGACAGAAACTGGCAGCCAACCTCGATACGCTGATAGCCTTTAGCACACGCGAATGGGATGACAAAGCCACTGGTCAGATGAGCCTGTTTGGCGCAGAAACCGGCATCGCCGAATCGCAGCTGCGCCTTACCCCCATCAAAGAATCCGACCGCAAAACCGTCCGCGAGATGCTGATGGCCGAGAAAGAGCTGCTCGGCGTCTATGTCAGCGGGCGTCCAATCGATAAATACCGCGCCGACCTTGCCACCACCCACACCGCCGAAATCACCCAACTGCGCGAACACCCTGAACAATGGCGCGATCAAGACGTGCGCATCGCCGGCGAAATCGTCACCTTCCGCAAGGTGTATACCAAGAACAAAGACGCCATGGGCATCTTGCAGGTCGAAGACTGGCACGACAGCGCCGGCCTGATTGAAGTGGTGCTCTTCCCCAAAACCTTCAAGCAGGTCGAGGCGCAAATCGCCAGCGGCGACATCGACAAGCCGCTGGCCGAGGGTGAAGTGTTTGTCATCACAGGCAAATTCGATGTCGGGCGCGGCGAGCCACAAATCATCGCCGACCGATTGACCAGCGACTTCACGGTGATGACTGCCATCGTCGATGATTCCACCGCCGCCTATCATGCCCCACCCACAGAGC
>DAOUCZ010000138.1:0-2020 GCA_034431675.1 Anaerolineae bacterium
TTGGATGTTGCCAAAGCGGGTGACCGTATTTTGATGGTGAGCTATGGCAGTGGTGCGGGGTCTGACTCGTTTGATTTGGTGGTGACCGACCGCATTGAAGAGGCGCGCCATCGCGCACCATCTACACGGGACTACATCGCGCGGCGCACGGTGATTGATTATGCGACTTACTGCCGGTATCGCGGCAAACTGAAGGACTAGGAAGCATTATGCGAAACGTCGCTATCCTTGGAATTGGTCAGACACAGGTGGGCGAGCATTGGGGAACCAGCTTGCGAGAGCTGGGGGCAGAGGCCATCCATGCAGCCCTGAAAGACGCTGATTTGCAGCGTGCGGATATGCTGGTGGTGGGCAATGCATTTGGTGCCACTTTCAGCAGTCAATCGCAGTTGGGGGCATTGATTGCAGATTATGCCAACCTTGGGCCGATTGAAGCATGGACAGTCGAGGCGGCTGATGCATCGGGTGGTGCTGCGCTGCGTGCTGGGTATTTGGCGGTGTCATCTGGTGCTGCGGATGTGGTGATTGTGCTGGGTGTGGAGAAATCGACCGACAGCATCGCCGGCACGCGCGTGAAGGCACGCAGTGTTGCCCTTGATGCGGATTACGAGGCTGCTCACGGCGTCACACAGACTGCTCAAGCTGCGCTAGTTATGCGCCGGTATATGCACGAATACAATGTCGGTTTGGATGCTTTTGAGGGGTTCAGCATCAATGCCCATGCTAACGCCAAGGGCAACCGTCATGCCATGTTCCAGAACCAGATTAAACCCGGGGCGTTTGCCAAAGCATCGATGATATCTGACCCTGTGAATCTGTTCGATGGTGCACCTGATGCAGATGGCGCCGCTGCTGTGGTATTGGTGAGCGAAGACTATGCCCGTCAGACGGGTAAACCCGCCGTACTGATTAGTGGGAGTGGTGCGGCGACAGACCGGCTTGCGCTGCATGACCGTGCAGATGTACTGTCTCTGAGGGCGGTGGAACGTTCTGCGCAGCAGGCGCTTGCTCAGGCCGAAGTGAGCCTCCAAGATGTCAGCTTTATGGAGCTGCATGATGCTTATACCATCATGACGGTGTTAGCGCTTGAGGCGCTTGGGCTGGCCGAGCGTGGACAGGGCTGGACGCTAGCCGCCAATGCGGGCGAAAACCTGCGCCCAAGAGGCAAAACGCCCATCGGGACGTTTGGGGGGCTGAAAGCGCGTGGGAATCCCGTGGGCGCGACCGGGGTCTATCAGGCGGTGGAAGCCTGCTTGCAACTGCGGGGTGCTGCTGGACAGCATCAAGTGCCAGATGCAAGCGTTGCGCTGATTCAGTCGGTGGGTGGATTTGGGAGCACAGCCATTACCCACATCTTGCAAAAGCTGCCCTGAGAGGCGATGTGAGAGATTGAGATGGGGGTATGAGAGGTTTTGATAGGCCCATCTCGTTAGGCTTAAGTCTATGAAGTCCGGAATGAGTGTATCCACCAATTGGAGGTGTTCTATGCAGATTTCTCGCCACTGGCGCTTGAACGCTAACCGCTATCGTCTTGATGGTTATGAAATTAACGGTGAAAAGTCGGTACAGGCTCGTTCGATCTATGCTGATATGCAGGATGATGAAGATGCTGCCCTTGCCATTGAGGTGAGCGTACAGGATGGTCACGAAGCGCGGGCTGAGGTGGTTGCTGCTTAATGGACGCTAATCGCTCGCAGGATGCGGTTGTCCGACCCGCTGCCCTGAGCAAACAGGGGGTTTTGTACAGCTTTACAACGCTGACAGAAGTTCCCGATGGCTATGAAGACCAAGCGCCTTATATCCTCGGTTTGGTCAAACTGGACGATGGGGTGATGGTGACAGCTCAGATCACGGATGTGGATGAGGAATTGTCGATTGGCGACCGTGTTGAAATGGTGACGCGCAAGCTGACGACAGAAGGTACTCGCGGGATGATTGTCTATGGGTATAAATTCCGTCCACTTCTTCATCGAGCCACCCCTTAAGGGGCAGAAACAACAAATAAAAAGGCGGGTGTCCG
>DAOUCZ010000139.1:0-2544 GCA_034431675.1 Anaerolineae bacterium
CCGATGAAGCGGATGTCGCCAGAGTCTTCCAATGTGCGCGAGACCCATCCACGCCCACCGTCCCCAGACACCAGAAACCAGCGGCCAGAGGGGCTGATGCCGATGACTCGGGCAAAAGCGCCAGCAGGGATCGCACCTGTGCGTGCGGCAGAGGTGCTGTCTGACTGCCTTAGGATGATGCCACCGCTGACTTTGACCTCGATTTGTGGCTCGACAGCCTCAATCAAGTAGTAGAGCTTGGCATCATCGCTCAGCACGCCGGCGCGCACCCGTATCAGCTGCAAGCGCAGGCTCTTATCGGTGGGATGTGGGCGCGGCGCCCCAACGATGGTGATGTCACCAAGGTAGACGCTGATGGGCGCTTGACTGATATTGGTCAGCGGCACGATATTGACTGGCGTGAGGACTGCTTGGGGCGTGCCCAACTGGGCCAATACGGCGGCGCTGAGGGTGCTGGTGGGCAGTGGGATATCGGTGGGGCGGGGGGTGTTGGTGGGTGGGACTGTGGGGGTTTGAGATGGGGTTCGCGTCGCCCGCACCGTGGTGGGGGTGCGGGTAATGGTGGCGGTCTGGGTTGGTGATGGGGTGAATGTCGGTGTGCTGCTTGGCCGCGGGGTGCGAGATGGGGTGTTGGACGCGGTCAGCGTCGCCGTAGGGGTGCGGCTTGGGGTGGATGAGGGCCGCTCAGTTGGGGTGGGGGTGTCAGACGGCGGCGGCGTATCGGTTGGGGTGGTGCTGGGGCGGCGCGTTGGCGTGTTGGTGATGGGGCGCCGGGTGGCGGTATCGGTGGGTGCAGGGGTTTGAGTGGCGGTATCGGTCGGGGCAGGAGAGGGGGTATGTGTGTGGGTTGGTCGCGGTGTAGCGGTATCAGTTGGGGTGCTGGTGGGGAAGTTGAGGGTGGCCTCGGTGGTTTCGGTGGCCTGTAGGGCGGCGAGTGCCGTTTGTGCGTCGCCTGTTTCGACAGCGGCAGCGGTTTGTGCACCGGTGAGGGTGTTCACGCTGTTGTTCATCAGCAGAAAGGCCAGCGAGGCCACGCCAACCAGTCCGACCAATCCCCAGACCCATGTGGGAACTTGGCGGCGGGGAGCACGTGTGCTGATGATGATGGCCGTGACGTTATCAGGGGCGCCGCGCCGAAGGGTTTCGGCGATGAAGTAGTGCAGAGCAGCATCCTCGGACTTGTTTTGGAGCGCGTTGAAGATTTCTTCTTCGTGCACCACGTCCCACAGGCCATCACTGCACAGCACATAGACATCCCCTTGCTCGACGCGCAGTTCGTCGAAGACGATGTCGAGTTCAAACGGGTGACCGATGAACGCTGTGATGTTCATATTGCGGCTGGCGCGCGCCTGCTCTTCGGTGATTTCTCCCCGTTCGAGTTGGACGGCCAGCACGCTTTGGTCTTTGCTGATTTGCTCGAACTTGCCCCCGCGCAAGCGGTAGGCGCGCGAGTCGCCGAGGTTAAAGACCACCGCCGTGCCATCTGGACGAATGGCGAGGCCGGCGGCAGTCGATCCGATATACATCATCCCGAGTTCGCGAGCGCGTTCTTGAACCGCTTTGTGGGCGGCAGTAATGGCTTTTTTCAGGCGCTCTTTGGTGTTGGTCTCGGTATCTTCAAGGTCATAATAGACCTTGAAGATGACCTCAACCGCTGTTTTGCTGGCTTCATCCCCTTTGCCGACGCCGCCCATGCCATCGCAGACCAGTGCCAGCGCGCCGAATTTGAATTCGGCCTCCCCGGGTTTGGGCTGAAGGATGCGCATCGAGTCCTCGTTGCGCTTGCGTTTAACGCCGACATCGGTTTGGCCGATGATGTGAAGTGGAAAACGAAACCCGTCTGCCATACGCCTTAGCCCTTACGTGTAAAAATCAGGGTTGTCGTTCCGCCAAGGCGGATTTCATCCCCTTCGTTGAGGGTGGTTGGCCCGCTGATGGTCGTGCCGTTCACACTTGTCCCCAGCGCGCTTCCGTTGTCTTCGATCACCCAGTCACTGCCTTCAAGGCGCAGCTCGGCGTGCTTGCGCGAGACGTTTTTGTCCCCGTCCACATTCAGGTTGTTGGTGCGTGGGCCGGTGCGCCCGATATAGAACGGGTTGCTCAGCATCAGGGTTTTGCCAACGATGTTTGCATCGCCGCTCTCGCGCACTTTCAAGAAGCCGGTGGTGAGAATGGCAGCATTGGTTTTGTCTGCATCGGCAAAGCCCCCGATGAGTGCATTGGTCTTTTCGGCGTCCAGTGTCCCGGGACGCATGGTGGGTTCATCAAGGCTGACCGTGGCGCTGCTGACCGCGCTGCCGGCGGGTTTTGTGGGGGTAGAGGATGGGCCGCCGAGCTGCTTTGGCTCGGTGTCTTCGGGCTTGGAGATGACGAACGCGCCGGTCATGCTGGGCAGCGATGATACGCTGGTCTGATTGCGGGTGCGTTCGCGTCGTCCCCCCATAATCAAGAACACCAGCAGGCCAATCAGCGCCAGTATGATGATGAGAATCATCACCGCGATGAGCGGGTTTTCTTGCACGCGCTCGAAGAAGCTGGGCGGCG
>DAOUCZ010000140.1:0-2391 GCA_034431675.1 Anaerolineae bacterium
CAAATAAAAAGGCGGGTGTCCGAGAACACCTGCCTTTTTTAATTTATTTTATGCTGTATTTCTATATCTGGGGGTTATTCCTGATAGGACAGAGACAGCTTGGTCTCAGCGTCAAACAGGTGCATGTTGTCGGTGTTGAAGGCAAAGCCCATGCGAGAGCCGACATGTGCCTTGGTACGCGGGTCGGTGCGTGCGACAAAGCTCTTGGACTTTTCTTCGAGGTAAACGATCATCTCGTTACCCATCTGTTCAACCACTTCGACCTTGGCCTCGACATTGGCGGGGGTGATGCCGCCCGGCTTGTATTCGATGTCGTGGATGTCTTCGGGGCGGATGCCGAAAATAACCTTCTTGCCGGCATGTTTTTCGAAGGTGGGCGCCTTGGAAGGAGGAACGGGGATTTGATAGACACCGGTATCAACGACGAGCTGGCCATCACGCTTGACCAAGGTAGCATCAAAGAAGTTCATCGAGGGGCTGCCGATGAAGCCGGCCACAAAGACATTGCGCGGGTTGTGATAGAGGTTGAACGGGGTGTCAATTTGCTGGAGTTCACCGGCGTTGAGAACGCAGATGCGCGTACCCATGGTCATGGCCTCGACCTGATCGTGGGTCACATAGATGAAGGTAGTGCCCAGACGCTGGTGAAGCTTGCTGATGAACGAGCGCGCTTCGACGCGGAGCTTGGCGTCGAGGTTGGAGAGGGGTTCGTCCATCAGGAAGACCTGTGGCTCACGGACGATGGCGCGACCAACGGCAACGCGTTGACGCTGACCGCCGGAAAGCTGGCGTGGGCGACGATCTAGCAGGTGAGCGATACCAAGCTGTTCGGCTGCTTCCTTGACGCGCGAGTCGATGATGTGCTTGGGGGTCTTGCGCAGCTTGAGGCCGAAGGCCATGTTGTCATAGACAGTCATGTGAGGGTAGAGCGCATAGCTCTGAAACACCATGGCGACGTCGCGATCTTTAGGAGCAACGTTGTTGACGACACGGTCACCAATCCAGATTTCACCGTCGCTAATTTCTTCGAGACCTGCCAACATACGCAGACTGGTGGACTTGCCGCAGCCCGACGGCCCGACGAACACCAAGAATTCTTTGTCTGCGATATCAATATTCAGGTTATTGACGACAGTGTTATTTGCGTAGCGCTTGTACACGTTGCGAAAAGTCACGCTTGCCATTGATGATCTCCACCGAGAAAAAACATAGCCATTCAGGTAAGTATTTGTGCATGATGCACAAACTTATTGCAAAGTTGGCCCGTTTGCTGTCCAACCGAGAGTGATTATAATGTCTAGGTGCAAAACATGCAAAAACTCGTATGTGACAATCGGCAGTAATATCGGGTGAAAACATCATATGAACCAAGCGCGCATCGACAGTGAACTGATCAGTATTGGCACCGAGATTTTGCTGGGCGAGATTGTGGATACCAATTCGGTATATCTGGCCAAGGAGCTTAGAGACCATGGTATCAACGTGTTTTATATGACATCGGTTGGGGATAATCAGCAGCGGATTGCGGATACACTACGATTGGCGATGACACGTTCGCAGTTGATTATTGTTTGCGGCGGATTAGGCCCGACGGTAGATGATGTGACGCGCGCTGCGGTGGCTGATGCGGTGGGGCAGCAGCTGACGTTTCGAGAAGCGCTGATGGCGCAAATCGAGGCGCGGTTTGCAACATTTCGGGTGACGATGAGCCAGAACAATAAACGGCAGGCTTATTTGCCCGAGAAGGCGATTGCCATTGAAAACCCTGTGGGAACCGCACCGGCATTTATGGTGGAGTATGGGGAAAGTGGCTTAATCGTCTGCTTGCCGGGTGTGCCTAGGGAGTTGAAGTTTTTGGTCAAAGAGAAAGTTCTACCTTATTTGCGCCAGCGGTATGATTTGGGCGTGATAAAGGCGCGGGTACTGCATACTGCCGGCATTGGTGAGAGCAGTTTGGACGAAAAGATCGGCACAGATTTGTTGGAATTGGGCAATCCGACGATTGGGTTGGCGGCGCATAACGGGCGGGTGGATGTACGTATCACGGCAAAGGCCGAAAGTGTGGATGCGGCATTGGGGATGATTATGCCGATAGAGACGGCGGTTCGGGAACGGGTAGGTCGCTGGATTTATGGGGCAGATGACGAGAGGCTTGAGCAGGTTTTTGAGGCTTTGATTGCTGCACATGGTGTGAGTGTGTGCGTGATTGAAGCTGGCGTCCGTGGAATACTGCCAGAGATTGGCGAGTTGACAGTACATCATTTCTTTGATGAACCAGCGGTGCTTGCTGCATATTTGGGGCTGAGTGAGTTTACGCTGCGCGAGCTGGCGGAAAAAGCGGCAGAGTACTGGCAGGGTTCGGCTGATGGTGGGGGCGATGTGGTGATTGCT
>DAOUCZ010000141.1:0-5469 GCA_034431675.1 Anaerolineae bacterium
GACACCCTCATCACCGCTTTTGTCCGCATCACCGCTCGCGTCGGCGTCTATGCCGCCGATGTCTATCTAGATGATGCTGCCCTCACCATCACTGATGTCGGATTCTCTCAGCCAGCAGAGCCTGCCGCCACAGAAGACCCCACCCCCGTCAGCGCTGATGAAACACCGGTTATCACAGAACAGTCAACCGAAGAAGTGCCAACCGCCACCGAAGAAGTACCTACCATCACCGAGCAAGCGCCCGACCCCACCGCTGAACCGACCCAAGAAGCGACAGAAGCGCCCACCGGCACCCCCATCATGCCCACTGAGCAGCCCACCGAAACCCCTACCCCCGAGATTGAAAGCACCCCCGATCCGGACACCGTCAGCACGGTAGAAGGGTTTCTCAGCCAAATTGAGTATGTCGTTCAGTCAGGCGACAGCCTATACACCATCGCGCTGGTTTACAGCAGCGACATCGACGCCATCGCAAAAGCCAGCGGCATCGACCGCGAGACGGTTCTTTATCCCGGAGATGTGCTGAAAGTCCCCATCCCCGTTCCGCTGGCCGTTGGTGCTCCAGAGCCGCTTGCGACCCCAACACCAGAACCCACCGAAGAGCCGGTCACCGAAACCTCTACAGAACCCAGCAGTGCCACCGCTGAGCAGCGCTATACCGTCCGCCGCGGTGACACCTTGATTGCGATTGCGCGCTCGTTTGGCGTCAACGAATTTGAGCTTGCGGCCTACAACGGCTTCACCGTGATTGATGTCATCCGCGTTGGACAGGTGCTGCGCATTCCCCCCGCCGCTCCCACGGATACCGGCGCATCCGGTGAAGACTCCGCCGCACCTCAGCCCACCCCAACTTTCCGCCGCTATGTCATCGTCCCCGGTGACACCCTAAGCCGCGTTGCCGCCCGCTTCAACACCTCGGTACGCGCCATCGTCGAACTGAACAATATCACCAATCCCAACCGCATCCTATACGGTCAGATCATCCGCATCCCCAATGAGTAACTATCGCATCCTTCGCAATCAAGCGTCGGGGCAGGTCATCCTGCCCCGCGCCCGCTGGTGTGCCAGCTTCTGGTGCCACCTCAAAGGCCTGATGTTCCGTGCCAACCTCCCAACCGATGAAGGCCTGCTCTTCGTCACTCGCAGTGAGAGTGTGGTCAACACCACCATCCACATGTTCTTTATGCGCTTTGCCATTGGCGTTGTCTGGCTTGATGCCCGTGGGGTAGTCGTGCACAAAACACTGGCTAAACCATGGCGTCCAGCCTATGCCCCATCTAGGCCCGCACAGTATTATCTAGAAGCCAACCCCCACGTGTTAGAGCACGTACAGGTTGGTGATGTCCTAACCTTTGATGAACCGGCGGCACATCAACACGCCGATTAACCAAACTAACAAGGGAGACCCGCGTGAGATACGGTATCGTTTTGGTCATGCTGTTAGGGATGCTTCTGTCAGCCTCTGCCCAAACAGACCCCGCCCGCGCCACTGTTCATGTGGTGCAGCGCGGAGAAACACTCTCTAGCATTGCCCAACGCTACCAACTCAGCGTCGATACAGTTGCCAGAGCCAACGGCATCATCAATCCCTCTAACATACAAGCCGGCCAGCGCCTGCTTATCCCGCTGGCCGGCAGTACTTCTAGCACAGCGCCCCAAACCTACACCGTTCAACCCGCCGATAATTTACAGGCCATCTCTGCTGCGTTCGGAGTGGATGTCGATACCCTCGTCCGCCTAAACAGCCTCGAAAACCCCAATGCGCTATATGTCGGGCAGGTGCTCATCCTGCGCGAAGGTGCGCCAACCTCTAGCACCGGCGTCAACACCAGCGCGCAACCCACCCCCGTCGGTATCGCTGTCACTCACCGCATCCAAAGTGGCGAAACCCTGTTCCGCATCGCCCAGCGATACGGTGTCTCCATGGAAAGCATTCAGGCCGCCAATGGCATTACCGACCCGTCTCGCATCCTTGCCGGGCAAGAACTAACCATCCCCAACGCGCAGGTCAGTTCGCCTTCGGCCTTGCCGGCCAACATCGCCAGCCTTGATGTCACCCCACTCTCTTGGACAGAAGGCAAAACTGGTCGTCTTCGCCTGACCACCACCAACCCCGCCAGCGTCTCCATCAGCGTTCTAGACCAAACCTTCGACCTTGCAGCGCTTGACAACGGACAGTCTCACATCGGGTTTGTCGCCATCCCATTGGGTATCACTGCCGGTATTTATCCACTCACCATCACCGTCAGTGACGCAAGCGGGGTAAATACCATTGCTTTCAATGTGCAGGTCAATGCAGGGCGTTATGGTGCACAATACGTAACCCTGCCGGCAGATAAACAAAATCTACTCGCCCCTGCCGTCGAACAAAATGAAACCGACATGCTGCGCCGTATCACCACTCCTTACACTGCGGAACGCTTTTTTAATGGCCCGATGAGCCTACCCGCCGCCGCAGCGATGTACAGCGCCTATGGCGCAAAGCGCGCCTATAATGGCGGCGCACTTGACCGTTACCACACCGGCGCAGATTTTGCTGGCGCGCCCGGCACACCCGTTCTTGCAGCTGCTGGTGGACGTGTCGTTCTCGCAGATACCCTCAATGTCCGCGGCAATACCATTGTCATTGATCACGGTTGGGGTATCTACACCCTCTATGCCCACCTCAATGAGCGCTATGCCTCTATTGGCACATTCGTACAAGCTGGCCAGACCATTGGCACAATCGGGGCGACGGGCCGCGCCACCGGGGCACACCTTCACTGGGAAGTGTGGGTGCGCGGTACAGTCGTCGATCCGATGCAGTGGGTCGCTCAAGCCTTTCCCTAAGCGTTATTCATCCCACAACCGCCGTACCGCCGCCTGACTGACCCAAGCTTCACGCCCATCAGCCAGCCCCAAACGCACCCATCCCACCCGTGTATCAAGGATGCGCCCCTCTGCGGCATCAAACAGCACAAACAGAACCGGCGCATCCTCACGCGGGGCAGAACGCCCCTCTGCCTCAAAGACGGTTACCACCCCCACAGGCTGATAAACCTCCACCCACCCGCGTATTACCGCTGCCGCTAAATCAGCCCCCGCCATCACGCATAATACCTGTGCAGCACGCCTCTTACCTCGTGAGGGCCACAGCACACTCAGTGCCTTTGTCGCAAACGCTGCTGTCCATATCACAAGCCCCAACCAGCGCAGCTCTGCCAAGCTCATCACATCTGATGTCAAACGGGTGAACACAGCAGTTACATGGGTTTCCTCTGGCAAAATATCTGCCCGCAGCTTGCGCACCACTGCCACACCAAGCTGTACCGCCGAATCACGCGGGGCAGAACTTTGCGCGCGCAAATAGTGCCACAGCGCCATACCTTGCGCATCCTCTGCCAGCGCACGATGCCCTGCTTGTACCTCTGCTATCGGATCCCACATCAACGCATCTGGTGACATTGTCGCCACAAGCAAACCTAACACACCCAATATCACCCAACCAATGATGCCTATCCAGCGCCACATCACATCGCCTCTTCATCAGCCCGACGTAAGGCGCTTAAAACCGCTGTCCCAATCCCCCGCACATCCTCCACCTTGGGCGCATAACGCAGCGATTCCAAAATTAGGCGAATACGTCGTATATCCGATGTTTCAGGGATTTCACGGTCACGCAGATATTTATCTACCGCCGCTTCCATCTCGTGCAGCGCGCGCTCTCCTTGCCAACGAACTGCTCGCTCCAGATTTTGACGGGCTTTATCCAAGGCTTGACGGCGTCTCAATGACCGTTGAGTTGCGTTCAATCGACGGATCACGATTTGGCCACACACGGCCACCCCCAATAGCAGCGGCCCACCCCACCATAGGGACAAATCTGGCCCGTATACGCTCTGCTGCACCGCTGCCGGCAGGCCTAAACCTGTTTGCTCTGCGCGTGGGGGTATTCCCGTCCGTACGGTCTGGCCATCTGCTGAAGGTAGTACCCTTATCGCAATTTCATCCATTTCAATCACCTCAAAAGTGCCGCTGTTTGGCTCATACACCGTCAGTGGTGGCACGCCAATACTCGACAAACCGGCACGGTCAGGGATGACTCTCCAGCGAAATACCTTCTCGCGCACACTAATAAGACCCTCAAAGGCCGTCTCTGTCTGTGATGGGTCTAGATAGCTGCGCCATCCCTCTGGCAGCAGCAGGGTCGGGGCTTGCAAGGCAGGGGTATAGCCTGTCCCCCATACACGATATTCGACCGTCAGCGGCTCTCCCAGAGTCACGGTATCCGGCGTTATCTTTAGAGCACTCTGATACTGCCCTATCAACCCATCAAACGCTGCTGGGGGATCAGGTACATGCACAACTTCAACTGTTAAGGCAGATGTTTGTAGGGTCACAGCATCAACAAATATAGACCCCTCAAAACGCACTTCTACCGGCGGGATAGTCAATTGACCGGCAATCGCCGGATAAAATACAACCGCAAACATCACCACGTTATACTGCTTTTCTCCCACCGTAGCCGAAGATGCGATGCTGCGAATATCTCCGCGATATGCCCCTTGGATGGTCGGTGGCATCAGAGTGATGTCTTGTGCGGTATCGCTGTAAGCACGGACGAGATATGTCATCTGTTCACCTACCAGCCCCAGCGGTGCGGAGACCTCGGCACTCACAAAAACCGATGGTGTATCCTGTGCTGCTGCCGGTGTCGATAAGGCGTTTTCAAGGCCAAATATCAAGGTCAGAATGATGATAATTGACCGCATTACCAGTCTTTTTCTCCGTTGTCTCCCCCACCCGATGGCCCACCCTGAAACGGCATAATAAGCGGTATGTTTTCACCGCTCAGCAGTTGCATCGCCATCTCAATATCCAGCGCGCCACCAGAGCGCTGCACCGGTGTAGACTCGGCATCGCTGGCAAAATCCCCACTGCCCCCCTCTGGTGTGCGCGTTAAGTCAGGTTCAAATTCGATACGCGGTGGCGTTGGGGTTGGGCCATCCAATCCGCCCGGCGCCGGTGTTGGGGTGATAAGGGGGTCTTGCGCGCCATCTTCTGGCTGAGTGAGCTGCTGCTGCGACTCGGGCAGTGCCTGCTGAATATAAAACAGCGACAGCTCATAGTTATAGCGCGCATCGGCATCAGAGGGGTCATCTACCAGTATCTGTCGGAATAAGGCCGCAGCTTTGGGATAGTCAGCCATCTCAAAATAGGCCACCCCTTGATTAAATATCGCATCCCGATCAGCGGGGTTGAGCTGTACAGCCTCTTCTAGCAGCTGCGCACCCAATTCTGGGTCACCTTCTAACATTAATGCCGTACCCGCATTAAAAGCCGCATCGGCTTGGTCTGGATGTATCACGCTAACCCTTAGATAATCATCTGCCGTTGACGGCGCACATCCACTCAAACTCAGTATCAGGGTTAAGTAAGTGACTACACGAAGCATCATATCCCCCGCCGACGCTCACTGATTATCATTTC
>DAOUCZ010000142.1:0-9790 GCA_034431675.1 Anaerolineae bacterium
AGCGCGCACTTTTCTGTTTGTCAAGCAATCCACAAATTTTCATCTGTTTAGTTGTCAGAAACCACCACAGCGGGCGGAAGAGTGGCGCAACGCTCCCCTCCCCCGCCCGCGCGGCGGCCTCAGCGCGGCTTCAGCTGCATCGGCAGGCCGTTCTTGATTTCCAGCAGCGACTCGATGGAGAAATCGGCGGTATAGCCCGGTGCAAACTGCGGGTCAAAACGGTGCGCCAATATCGCCAGCATGATGTGCGTCTCGAGCAGCGAGAAATGATTGCCAAGGCACACGCGCTGCCCCGACGCAAACGGGTGATAGGCCTGTGGGTGGCGCGCCTTCTCAGCTTCGGGGGCGTGGCGGTCGGGGTCAAAACGCTGCGGCTCATCCCAGAAATCAGGGTGACGATGCGTGAAATACGGAAAAATCAGCATGGTCGAGCCTTTTGCGATGTGATACCCGTCCAACACATCGTCGGCGATGACGTCTTTGGCATACATCGGCGCAGGCGGGAAAAGGCGCAGAGTCTCTTTCATCACACGCAGGGTATACGGTAGGCGCTTGAGCGTTTCCAGCGTTGGGGGCTGCCCTGCCAGCTCGCGGTCAAGCTCGTCGTGCAGGCGCGCCTTGACCTGTGGATTGCTGGCCAGCGCATACCATGCATAGCTCATTGAGCGCGCGGACGTCTCGTAGCCAGCAAAAAAGTTGGTGAGCGCCTCATCCCGCAGCAGCTCACGCGGCATCCGCTCGCCGGTCTGCGGGTCTTGGGCCATAATCAGCTTGGACAGCAGGTCGTTGGGATACTGCGACTCGTCCATGGCAAAGCGCGCATCCAGCACGCGGTCGATGTAGTTGTGAACCCGCTCACGCGCGCGGTGATAGGCGGTATTGCTGGCGGTCGGCAGCCAATCGGGAAGGCCAAACGGATTGGTCATGCGGCTGCCGGCGTAGTTAATCATCGTCTCCACACAGGCCTTGATGTCAAGGATGTCGTCATCCGAGCCAGTGCTAAAGATGGCCTTGAGCACAATCGAGGCGGTCACCAGCGCCATCTCGTCAAACATCTCGACCGTCTCCCCCGCCGCGGCCAGCTGCTGCCAGCGCTCGGCCAAGGTCAGGGTATCACGCAGAAAGATGTCGGCGAATTCTTGCACCCCGCGCGGGGTATAAAACGGCGCCATCAGCTGGCGCTGCCGCTTCCACAGCTCGCCGGTGCTGGTCACAAGGCCGTTGCCAATCACATAGCGGCGCACCGGTTCATAGCTGTCCAGCTTGTCATAGTTGGCCGCGTTGGTCAGGGTGATGTGGCGCACATGCTCAGGATGAATCACCACCACCAGCTTCTGCGGCCCAATCTGCACCTCAAACAGGTCACCATAGGTCTGCCACGCCTGATAGATAAAGTCCTTCATGCCGTGCGCGCTCAGGCCGCGCAAGTTCTGAATGCCCAAAAAGCTCTTAGGGCCGGGCAAAGGCTTGGGTTTAGAGTCGATAAGCACCGTTTAGCTCCTATGGTTGTTTGGCTTGTGCGTAGATACAGGTCAGGGCTTGGCCATCAGCCCATCGAAAAAGATGCGGCTGACAAAACCCGCCAGCGCATCGGGTGAAAACTGATTGATCGCGGTCTGGTCGGCGCTGTACATCTCCAGCAAGCCCAAAAACACCGAGACCATCACCGCAGGGGGCGTATCAGCATCCAACTCCCTCGCCCGCTGGCCGGCCTCGAACACCGCCTCCAGACGGCCTATCAGGCCGGTCAGGCCCACCTTTTCGGCCAGCCGATCGCGAATCGCGCCGCCGGTCAAGCCGATGGAGTGCAGCGCAAACAAAAACTGCCGCCCGCCGTGAATGGCACGATAAGCCTCTTGCAAAATACGCTGCAAGCGCGCACGGGCAGTGGTCTCCTGCGCGATAATCTGCTCCATCACCCCGATAAACTTGGCCGTCTCATGCTCAATCAGCAGAAAAATCAGCTCTTCCTTGCTCTTAAAATGCAGATACAACGCGCCCTTCGAGATGCCAACCCGTGCGGCAATCTCATCCATCGAGGCCTCGTAGTACCCCTTCTCGACCAGCACCTCGTAGGCCACGCGGATAATCAACGCGGCACGCTCCTCGCGCTGGCGGTCTTTCAACGATTTGGTGTCGCTGCCGGCCACAACACGCCCTTCTGACTTATTAGTCATTTTATGACTATACAGTCATCATCTAATCATGATTGGGCGACCCTGTCAAGGCCGCCACACAGGGCCCCAAAAAACGCCGGTGCGTTGGGTGCACCGGCGTCAGGTCTAATGGGGTATTGGAGATTTAGGCGATTATTCGCTGTAGATTTCTTCCAGCGCGGGCAGCACGTTTTCGAGCGCGAACGGCAGGCTGAGCGGCGAGCTGAAGCCCAGCGCGTTCTCGGTGGTCTCATCCATATACAGCACGCGCCCTTCCTTCACCGCCTCCAGCTGGCTGAAGAGCGGGTCGGCCTCCAATGCCTCGCGCCCACCCTCGATGAATTGCAGGTTGATAATCACAATCAAGTCCTGATCGAGCAGGTCGATGCGCTCGGCGCTGATGTTGGCATAGAACGACTCGCCGGCGATTTCGACCAGTTCTTCGGGCACGACAAAGCCGAGGTCGGTGAAGAAGCGCGCGCGGCTGTCCTGATCGGTGTAGAAGCCGAAAGTGCCGCTGTAGTAATAAGCCACAGCCACCGTCTGCCCTTCAAATTCGGGATGAGCTTCACGGGCGTCCTCAAACAGGCCTTCCACCTCTTCAATCATCGTTTCAGCCTCGTCGGTCTGCCCCAGTGCAGCGCCAATCATCTCGACAACCGCCTGCCAAGGCACGCCAAAGTTGATGTACTCGTCGGTCTGAGTGATGGTCGGAGCGATCTGCGACAGCAGTTCGTACTCCTCGGCACTGATGCCCGCCGTCACCGCGCTGATCAGGTCAGGCTGAAAGCTGAGAATTTCTTCATAGCTCAAGCTGCCATAGGGCATATTCAACACCGCCGGCGCATCGCCTTCCACATAGTCCTCTGCCCACGCCAAGATGGCGTCATCCTCGCCATACCAATAGCGCACCGCCAGCGGGGTCACGCCAAAGGCCAACAGCACATCTTGCTCGGTATAGCCAATCGACACGATGCGCTTGGGGGCTTCGGTTAGCGTGGTTGAGCCGTAGCGGTGCTCAATGGTAACCGGAAACGCGGCGGGTTCTTCGGTGGCTTCGGGGGTGGCCGATTGGGCGCTGACAGGCATCAGCATCAGGACAGCAAACAAGGCGATGACCGCAGCGGTCAGCAAGCGTTTTGACATGGTGCAGCAGACTCCGAATATGTGGTGCAAAACAGGGGAATACGTACAAAATCAGACGGTGTGAGCAGGGTGCAGCGCCCATTCTTGGGCCAGCTGTGCCAGCCAACGGGTGATGCGCTGCGGGGTCTGGTCGGACTGATGCTCTTCGTCCAGCGCCAGCCCCATAAACTTGCCGTGCAGCAGCGCGCGCGAGGCTGTGAACTCGTAACCGGCAGTGTCCCAAAAGCCGCCCAACAGCGCCCCGCGCTCCAGCAGCTTGTGGCCCAAAATCCCGACCGCGTCCAGATAGTTATCGGGATAGCCGTACTGGTCGCCAACGCCAAACAGCGCCACCGATTTGCCGCTAAAATCCAGCGAATCCAGCTGGTCAAAGGCGATGTCCCAGTCGTCTTGCAGCTGCCCGATGTTCCACGTCGAGAGGCCGAGAATCAGGCAGTCATAGGTCAGCAGCACCGATAAATCCTTGACCTCGCCGATGTTCTGGGCGGTGATGGGCGCTAAGCCCATGGCAGCCCATGCCTGCTCGATTTGCAAGGCCACCACCTCGGTCATGCCGGTGGTGCTGCCATAAAACAACCCGACCTGCCCGGCCTCGTGCCGCGGGGCGGGGGCATCCAGCGGCGCATCCGGCACATGGTCAAACTGTGAGAGTACCCACGCGCGCGCCTCGCTCAGCGTGCCGAACACACTGCCCGGAATGCCCCACATGTAGCGCGCTGTGCGATCTGCCGAGGCCCGTGCCTCTGCTATCTCTGCCGAGTCGGGCTGATTAAACGCCGGATAATGCGGGAGCACCCGCGCAAATGCCACCGTAAAGCGACCTGCCTGTTCGCGATAGTCACGGCGAAAGGTGCTGAGCAGGCGGCTGAAGGCCTCCTCAAATTCGGCGTTGCGCTCGTGCTCGTGGTGGTCGTGCTCATCCTCGTCGTGATGGTGCTCACTGACCAGCACAACCCCAAAACGCATTCCAGCCTCAAGGCGGGCAATCCAACGGGCCATCAAATCGCGATAGCCGGCAAGGTCGGCCTCCTCAACATCATAGGCGATGAGCAGGCGAGGATCGGTCTCGTCATATCGAAACATGCGGCGGCGCTCCTATCCGTCTGTTGTGTGCGCAGACCGTAGGATAGGCGCATCGGCAGCGGGTTTCCACGCATCGGCTTAAATCGCGGTTTTCCCGCGGATGGGGCACGTGGTTATCCACAGGTAAGGCCGGCGCTAACGCATGGAAACCTCAAACCACCGCACGGTTAAATTTTGCCGACGACGACGACGACGGCTCGAACAACCACGCCGGCCCGCTGATGCCCACCAATCCCAGTGCATAATTCACCAATCCATAGGACGGGTTAAAAATCCACTTCCAAATCAGCGAGACCACCACCCACGAGGCCACCACCGGCAGAAAGCTGGCCGTGCGCACAATCAATATCCCGCGCGCCTTTTGGTTGAGCAGCAGCGCCAACCCCAACCCCAGCACAAACACCACCGGCACATACATCACAATAAACGTCAGGGTGTAGCGCACCGCCGACCAAAACGCCGCATCCTGCATCAGCGCCGTAAAGTTATCAAAGCCGATGAAACGCGGCGGCGACAGCAGATTCCAGTCGTGAAAGGCGTACCACAGTGACGACAAAATCGGCAGCACCACGAACACCAATAGCCCCAGCAGGCTCGGCACTAAAAAAGCCGCCACCCACAACCATTTGCCCCGTCCACGCTGCTCAACCATCCCAAACCGTATCTTTCACTCAGTGAAATAACCTTGACAAAAAAACTATCCCTCGATGCGTGCCTCAACTGTGGGGGACTCGAACACTTTGTTAATCACCACACTGGCCGCGCCGCGCGCCCATGCACGATCGTCGGTGGGTTCAATCACCAGCTCCACCCGATCAAGCAGGCCGTTGAAGGTGTGCCGCTTCAGCGCCGCCAGCATCGGCTCGACGCGGTGCGCGCCGGCGGCAATCCCTTCTCCGCTCACAATCACCAACTGCGGGCTGATGATATTGACCACATTGGCCAGCCCGATGCCGAGCAGTGTGCCGCTGTGGTTCAGGGCCTGCTGTGCCGAGGCGCTGCCGGCATCCGCCAATGCGATGACATCGGCCAGCGTGCGTGCGCCGCCGACCGCGGCAATCACGGCGGGGTCTGCTGCCAGCGCCTCGAGGGTGTGTGCCCCCTGCGAGTCGGTCAGCATCACAGTGTGGCCAAACTCCCCCGCTCCACCATATGCCCCCTGATACAGCTGCCCGTTAATCACCATCCCCATCCCGATGCCGCGCCCGATGGTTACCACCACGAAATGGGTGCAGTCACGGCCCGCACCAAACAACTGCTCAGTGATGGTGAGGGTGTTCACGTCGTTTTCCACATAGACCGGTAGGTCGGCGAGGTCACGCAGCAGCTTGGCCAATGCCAAGTCGCGCCAGCCAAAAAACGGGGAATGACGCACCACCCCATTCTGCCCATCAATCACCCCTGCCACCCCGATGCCAACGCCAAACAAATTGGCACGGTTCACACGCGCCTCGCCCAGCGTGATTTCAATCACCGAGGCCAGCATCCGCGTCAGGCGGTGCGGGTCGTCGTCAAAGTCAAAGCTGTAATCCCGATAATACAGCACATCGGTCTCAAAGTTGGTGACCGCCGCCACCACGCGATGTTCCATCAGTTTGATGCCCAGCGCATAACCCGCCATCGGGTTCAACCGCAAGCTGGTGCGTGGGCGACCGCCAGTCTGCTCGTCGTCCTCCTGCTCCAACAGCCCCCCCTGCTGCAACAGCTCGCTGACGATTTGCGAAATCGCCCCGACGCTCAAGCCCGACATATCCATCAACTGCTTGCGCGTGATGCCGCGCTCGCGCCGGATGATGTTCAGCAGCAGCGTACGGTTCATCGCTTTGATTAAATCACGGTTACCACGCACAAAGGCATTCATAAGGACTTTTATCACTGAATGAACTAATCTAGGACTAAGATAACGCGCATCAGACAGTCTGTCAAGCAGTTGGTGCTGATGTCAAGGCAATCGCTTCAAAATCACCCATTGGTTCATGAGCGGGCAAAATGGTGCGTAGGGGCGCATCGTGATACGCCCGTGACGTCCGGCAGTTCACGAACTGCCCCTAAAAACCCAGCGCGATGGGTTTTGACCCTACCAGAAAATTTGAAGCGATTACCTTGGCTGATGTGCAAGCAAACCCACCAAAATCAAATAAAACGCTATGACAACAAACCATAGACATCTTTCGTATTTTTATCGTGATAAAATTCACACATCGGTGGCTTAGGCCAGCGCCTATCATTGACTGTGCCAAAGCGTACTCTGCGTCAAATTATCCAAGGAACAACCCATATGACACCCCCCGTCCCTGCCCCATGGGGTCTCACTGGCAGCGGCCTTATCCTCGTTTATCGCTTCCCGCGCGAGTTTGTGCTCGACGGCGGATTTGTGCCCCCACAGTATCGTGATGCATATGTGGGGGGTTTTGGCACGGTGATGCTGGTGGATTACCAGACCTCGGACGCCGGCCCTTATCAGGAACTGCTGTTTATCCCCGGGCAGTTTCGGTTTGCCGGCAAGCGCTACTATGCCATCACCAAAATTTATGTCTCCACTCAAATCAGTGTGGACAATGGCCGAACGAACTGGGCCATCCCCAAAGAGCTTGCGGCCTTTGACCTATCAGACGACAGTCGTGCACAGGTCAAGCTTGGCCAGAGTGAGCCGTTTTTCAGCCTCAACATCCAGTCTGGCGGCCTCGGCCTGCCATTCAACACCGCATGGTCGCCCATCAAGCCGACGCTGGGGCAGCATCAGCAGGATTCGTTTTATATCACCTCACCGGGCGGCAGCGGCAAGATACAGCGGGCGCGCGTGTCGGACGTGCGCGTGAACCCGGCGCTGTTCCCCGATATTGCGCCGTTCAAGCCGCTGCTGGCACTGCGTGCGCGCGATTTCCGGCTGACCTTCCCGGTCGCACAAGTTCTGCCATTTTCGCAGGTGAGTGGAGTACATCCCCATGCAAATTAATCAGAAGCGCATCGTCCTGACCGGTGCAGCATCAGGCATTGGCAAGGCGGTTTTGGCCGGTCTGGCGGCTTATGATGCCCAAGTGCTGGCGGTAGACATCAACAGTGACGGGCTGCAAGCCACGCTTCAAGAGTTTGCCTCAACCAAGGCGGTATTCCACGCCCACACCGCCGACCTGTCGCGCCCCGACCAAATTGACCTGCTGTTTGAGACCGCACAGCAAAAGATGGGCGGCGTCGATATTTTCATCGCCAACGCCGGCTTTGCCTATTACGAGAAAATCGGCGCGCCAGACTGGGAGCGCATCGAGCGCATCTATCGGCTGAATGTGTTTTCGCCGGTCTATACCCTGCAAAAACTGCGCGAGGTCAACCCCACCAACCGCTACTGCATGGTGATGACGGCCTCGGCCATGGCCAGATGGGCACTGCCCGGCTATGCGCTGTACAGCTCGACCAAGGCCGCCCTAGACAGCTTTGCCGACGCCTTCCGCTATGAACTTGAGCCAAACGGCAAGCTGATGCTGGTGTATCCGATTGCCACCAAGACCAACTTTTTTGGCGCGGCAGCAGGGGACACGCCCGTGCCTTGGCCAACCCAAAGCGCCGAAGCGGTGGCCAGCGCCATCATCGCCGGCATCGAGCGCGATAAAGACGCGGTCTTTCCGTCGCCGCTGTTCCACAACATCTGGCGTCTGGGGCATATCGTGCCCGGCCTAAAGGGGCTGTATCAGCGGGTGCAAAACCGGTCTTTTCAGGGGTGGCTCAAAACACGCGCCAAACCCTAAAGTCGCCACCCCCATGCGATACCGCCCAAACACAAAACCAGCCCGCTGGGTTGGTTTTGTGCGCTATGTCACCAAATGCGGCCTTAGGCAGCACCGCGCTGGCAGCCGCGGCGCTGGACTTTGAAGATACTGCGCCAGATGCTCAATCACATAGGCAGCATCTTCCCCTACCCCGCGCAGCGTGGCCGATGCAAACGAGCGCTGCCCCGAAATCCCCACATAATACAGGCCTGCCACCGTGTCGCTGATGCCGCCCGTTTGCAGCGCGTTGCCATGCGCATCCAGCGCCCCCAACGCCTGCAAATAAGGCAGATTGGGACGGAATCCGGTGGCAGAAATCACGCTGTCAAACCGCTGCTGCGCCCCATCCTCCCACTGGACGCCCTCAGCCACAAAGCGGCTAAACAAGCGCCGCCGCTGGGGATTACCTGACCGCAGCGCCGCTTGATACCCTGCCGTATCCAGCACATCCGTCTGCACCGACTCGAAAGGATTCCACTTCGGAAACCGCCGCTGCCAGCGGTCATAACCGGTCACATTAAACCAAAAATGCACGTCCCTGCCCAAAATATACTGTCGCCGAAATCGCACCGGCTCACGACTGGTTAGGGTGACCCGAGCCACCCGCGCCAGCTCAACCGCAATCTGCACCGCAGAGTTGCCCGCCCCAATCACCAAGACCTGCTGCCCCTCAAACGGTTTAGGCACGGTGTACTGCGCAGAATGCAAGATGCGCCCCCGATACCCATCCATGCCATCAAATCGCGGCAGATGTGGGCGATTAAACGCACCCGTCGCCGCAATCACGCTGCGGGCACTTAAGGTTTGCCCACCCTCAATCTGCACCTCAAACCGGCCAGCGCCGCCGCGATCCACCCGATCCACCCGCGTATGGGTCATGATGGGTAAATTGAACCGACGCGCATAACTGCGCAGATAATCCATCACCTCATCGCGCGCCGGATAACGCTGCGGGTCACCCGGAAAGCTCATCCCCGGCAGCGATGAGTAGCGCGCCGGCGAAAACAGCCTAAGACTATCGTAATAACGTCCCCAAGACCCCGTTGTGTCGCTGCCCGCTTCCAAAATCACAAAACTCAGCCCAGCGCGCTGCAAATAATACCCCGCAGCCATCCCAGACTGCCCACCCCCGATGACAATCACATCATAGGTATCCATCTATCCCGCTGTCCCCCTGTGCATCCCCGACATATCGACACACATCGATATGTTCGCCCCAAAAAAAGAGCGCACTCACTCCCCGTCAGGCCCGATACCTTTATCGGCGCGATTGGGGGCAAACTGCTGCATCAACAGGCCGCAGCACCGCAAAAACTGCTGCTGATTGAGGGTGTAATAGCGAAAACGCCCTTCCTCGCGCACCAGCACCAACGCCGCCTCCTCCAGCTTCTTCAGGTGGTGGCTGACGGTGGGCTGATTCACTTTGCCGCCCAGCTTATCGACCAGCTCATTCACACTCAGCCACGCGCAGCACAAATGCCGCATCATCTCCTGACGGGTTTCATCGGCAAGCGCCTTGGCAAAGAGGAGTTGTTGTGTGCTCATACCCCCCATCATATTGATATATGTCAATATGTCAAGGTGGGCGGACAAAACTTCACTACAGACCCATCAGAATCAGGTTTGCCTTATCCAAAATCG
>DAOUCZ010000143.1:0-2527 GCA_034431675.1 Anaerolineae bacterium
GCGAGTCGATTGACGCGATTGAGCTGTGGAACGAGCCGAACCTGAGGCTGGAATGGGAGACAGACCAGTACCCGTTCAGTGGGGCAGGGTATATGCGGTTGTTTGGCCCTGCTTATGGCGCGGTGCGTGGATACCGACAGGATTTGACGATTATTGTCGCGGCGCTGGCGCCAACGGGTGATAGTGATGGCACGCGCAACGACCGTGTATACCTGCAAGAGATGTATGATGCGGGTTTGGGCAGCTATCGTGATGTGGTCATTGGTGTTCACCCGTATGGGTGGGCCAATCCGCCAGACGCGCGCTGCTGCGACCCATCCCCCAATCGCGGGTGGGACGATCAACCGCAGTTCTTCTTTTTGGACACTCTTGAAGATACGCGTGCCATCATGAATCGCAACGGCCATGCTGATGTGCAGATGTGGGTGACCGAGTTCGGCTGGACGGTGTGGGAGGATTTGGGCGGGGTCGTGCCCGATCCTCAGGATGCGAACTTGTGGATGCGGGAGAATACCCCCAAGTTGCAGGCGGACTATACGCTGCGGGCTTTCGAGATTGGCTTAGGTCGGCCTGATGTAGGGGTGATGATTTTGTGGAACTTAAACTTTGCCAACCCCATCACGTTGCAGAATCGGGATGAGACGGCAGGTTACAGCCTGTTGGTGATGGCGGAGGGTAATCTTCAGTTTACATCGGCGCGCCCACTGTTCTATCTGCTGCCATTTGCCACGCGAGGACAGCCGTGACATCACGCCAAGCCTGTGCGCTGTGGTTAGGCGTGCTGGTGCTGCTGTTGGCGGCGGCGGCTCGCATTATTGCGTTTGGCGAGTCGCCGCCCGGGATGCAGCATGATGAGATGTTTAAGGCGATAGAAGGCCTTGCGGCATGGAACAGCGGGGATTGGCGGGTGTTTTATCCGTCCAATCAGGGGCACGAGGGCAGCTATGTATGGTTCTCGGCGGTGAGTCAGGCGCTGATGGGCGACAACTTGCTGGGGGTGCGCTTCCCTGCCATGGTGTTTGGGATGTTGGCGGTGGCCCTGACATTTCGGGCTGTCTCTGCGGCGGTCGGCCTGCGGGCGGGATTTGTGGCAGCCGGCTTGGTAGCGGTGTCATTCTGGGGGGCATTTGTCGGGCGGGTGGGTTTGCGCGCCTCGATGCTGCCGGCTTTTGTAGTATGGGTGGGCTGGGGCTTGTGGCGTCTGAGTCAGCCTCGTTTGCCGCTGAACCCCTATCGTGTGGCGGCCCTGACCGGAGTGGCGCTGGGTGCAAGCCTTTATACCTATACTTCAGCGCTGGCTTTGTTGGGCGGGGCTGGCATGATGGGGATTGGCCTGCTGTTTTTTGACTGCCGGAATCTGCGGCATCGTTGGCGGATATGGGCCGTGTTTGGGGTGACTGCTGCGGTGATTTGTGCGCCGATGGTCTATGCCCGTTTGACCGACAGGGAAGGGTTTAATCGGGTGAGCACCATCAACCGCCCGTTGACGGATGCATTGGCAGGACAGCCTCAAGAACTACTGGATAATGCGATTGGCCTTGCCGGTATGTTTGCGTTTACGGGAGACCCTGAGGCGCGTTATGGTATTCCCGGGCGGGCCATGTTTGGCGGGGTTGGGCTGTTGGTCTATGTGGGTGCGGTGCTGATGCTGGGGCGGGTGCGCCGTCAGCCGGTGTGGGCCTATTGGTTGGGGGTTGGGGCTTTGGGGCTTGTGCCGAGCCTATTGACGGTTTCTGCGCCTTCGATGCTGCGGAGCGTGGCGGTACTGCCGGTGGCGGCAGTGTGTGTGGGCTTGTGTGTTCAGCGGCTTACAGGCCGCACGGGGTGGGTCGCTGCCGTAACCATTGTGGGCGTGACCGGCATACTGGATATGCGGGCACTCTGGGTGGATTGGCCGCGATTGTCCGAGGTTCAGGCCATTTATCGGGATGATTTGGAACAGCTGGCCCGTTATACATCTTCAAACGGCATCGGGCGGGCCTTGGTCAGCACGCCAGAGGTGGCGCTCGACTCGCAGATGTATCCGTTTATGGGTGGGGATGCGTCGAAGGTATCCTTTTTTGATGGGGATACCAGCGTGGTCTTTGCGCAGGATGCAGTGTTGTTTGTCTCACCCTTTTCCCCTTTGACACCGCCGCACCGCCCGCTGCTGGAGGATGCGGCAGTGGTGCGCCTGCCTGATGTGATGAGGCAAGATGGGCGCGTGGCCTATGAGGTATACCAACTGGATGCTGTGCCAGCCTTATCCCCGAGCAGTGAGGTGGTTTATCTGTGGGGTGGAGATGCGTTTTTGATGGGCGAGTTGGCCGATTGGGCTGAGCCGCTGACTTTTCCGGTCAATTTTGGCGGCGTGGTTGAACTGGTTGGCGTGGAGCTTGCAGATCGGGAGATTGCCCCGCGCTTTGATGGGGTCAATTTGCAAGTTTATCTGCGACCGTTGGTGGCGCGCCAGCCGTTGACCTTGCAGACTTTCGCCCATGTTTATCGTCAGCGCAGCGGGGCACTGCATGCCCAGCGGGATTTGCTG
>DAOUCZ010000144.1:0-22997 GCA_034431675.1 Anaerolineae bacterium
CAACTTTCTCGAAGAAGGCACAGCGCCTGCCGTGCCCGCCGCCCCTGTCGAACCGCCCGCGCCGGCAGCACCGGTCGAAGCTGCGCCGTCGCCGCCGGTCAGCGCCGCGCCGCCCCCCGCCCCCGCGCCCGAGGACGACCTATCTGACCGGCTAGAGCGTCTTGGCGGCGAGCCTGCACCGGTCATCACGCCAGAGGACTTTGCGCGCTTGCAAAACGCCGGCCAAGTCCATATCGACGCACAGGGGCGCGTGCGCACCGCACGCCGCACCTCGCAGGCCGATGCCGGCGTGACGTTGAGAAAGCGGCGGGCGTGGTATGCCTTTCTCACCGCGCGCTGACCCGCGTCAAGCGGCGCTGGTGCGCCAGCTGAGACATGCTGGCGTGCTCACCGATCCGGCCATCGCCGCGGCCTTTGAGGCTGTGCCGCGCGCGCTGTTTTTGCCCGGCCACCCCGCCGAAGAGGTCTATCAAGATCGCGCGGTGGTCACCAAGCGCGACTCGACCGGCGCGGCCATCAGCACCGCCAGCCAGCCCACCATGATGGCCGAGATGCTGGCCCAGCTGGCGCTGCGGCCCGGCATGAACGTGCTGGAAATCGGCGCGGGCACGGGCTATAACGCCGCCCTGATGCAGTATCTGGTTGGCGAGGGGGGGCGCGTCACCGCGCTGGAGCTGGATGCCGACGTGGCCCAACAGGCCCAAGAAAACCTGTATCGGGCCGGCTTCAGTCAGGTGACGGTGGTGCACGCCGACGGCGCAGCGGGCTATGCCCCGCGCGCGGCCTATGACCGCATCATCGCCACTACCGCCGTTTGGGATGTGCCGCCGGCGTGGACGCGCCAGCTCAAGCCGCGCGGGCGGTTGGTGATGCCGCTTCAGCTGCACGCCGCGCAAGCCTCGGTCTCGCTCACCCCTCAGGCCGACGGCTCACTCTACAGTGCGCACAACATCCCGTGCCGCTTTGTGCTGATGCGCGGCAGCGCCGCCGTGCCCAACCTCGTCCGACAGATTGGCAGCAGCCCGCTCACGCTGTGGTCGCTGGATGCCGAGCAGCTTGACCCCGCCCGCCTGCACCTGCTGCTGGCCCAAGACGACGAGGTCAATCACCTGCACACCGGCCTGACCGGTGAAGAAACATGGGCCGGCCTGATGCAGTACACCATGCTCAATGCCCCGCCCGATGTGCAGCTGGCCACCTATTTCATCCCCGAAGGCCAGCAGGCCTATGGGCTGGAGGCCGGCAGCGGCTATGTCATCCTTGCGCCCGGCAGCGCGTGTTTCATCCCCTATAAAGGCAGCGGCGAGGCCTACTGCTTTGCCGGCTCTGAGGCCTTCATCGTGGCCCAAACCCTGTTGGACGAATGGCAGTCGATTGGCCGCCCGGGGGCTGACCGCCTGCGCGTGCGCCTGACCCCGGTCGAGGGCGCTGCGCCCGAGGTGCTGCGCGGGCGCGTGTATCGGCGCATAGACCATTACGTCCATGTCTGGATTGACCCGCTTGCCTCGTGAGGGTTAGACTGTATCGCGCTGGAAGGGTGATGGGTTGTTGGGGGCATGCACTATTTAGACGATTGGGTGCTGGTGGTTGACCTTGAGGCCACCTGCTGGTTGGGCCACCCGCCGGATGGGCAGCGCAGCGAGGTGATCGAAATCGGGGTGGCCGCCCTCGACCTTGCCACCCTCGAGATTGTGCAGCACGGCACGCGCCTGATCCGCCCCACCGACTCCGAAATCAGCCCGTTTTGCACCGAGCTGACGCACATCACCCCCCAGATGGTAGAGGCCGAGGGCGTCACTTATGCCGAGGCCTGTCAGTGGCTGAAAGACACCTATCAGACCGACCGGCGGCTGTGGGTGAGCTGGGGCAGCGATGACCTGAAGATGATGCAGCGCGAGTGTGACGCGCGTCAGGTGCAGATGCCGTTCAGCCCCTATCACCAGAACCTCAAGCGCATCTATGCCAAGGCCACCAAGACCAAGCACGGGCTGGGCTTGGTGCGCACGCTGGAATCGATTGGCCTGACCTTTGAAGGCACGGCCCACCGCGGCAGGGATGACGCCTATAACACTGCGCGGATTGCCCGCTGGCTGGTGCAGAACTACACCGTCGGTGTGTTCAGCCGATTTTTGCCCAAGAACCCACCCCCTCAGGACGATGCCGTATGACCGATCCTACCCTTTCGCCCGCCCCTGTGCCTGATGCGCCGGCAGAAGAGGCGGGCGGCCTGACGTTTGCGCGCGTGCTGCCGATCTTTGCCTTGACGTTTGTGGACGTGCTGGGCCTAACGGTGATTTTGCCGCTGCTGCACCTGTATGCGCTGGCGTTCAACGCCTCGCCGATGGACGTGCTGCTGACGGCGGCGGCCTTCCCGCTGGCACAGCTGATTGGCGTGCCGGTGATGGGGGCGCTCAGCGACCGCTTCGGGCGCAAGCCGCTGCTGATTATCAGTCAGGTGACGACCTGCATCAGCTTTATCATGCTGGGGATGGCCAATTCGCTGGGGATGGTGATTGCCTCGCGCGTGTTTGACGGGCTGTTTGGGGCAAATCTGGCCACGGCGCAAGCGGCGCTGGCCGACATCACCGATGAGCGCACGCGGGCGCAGGGCCTCGGCGTGACCGGCGCGGCCTTTGGGCTGGGGTTTTTGTTTGGCCCGCTGATTGCCATCGGCTCGTTCGAGTTCACCGACAGCCTCGCGCTGCCGGCCTATATCGCGGCGTCCTATTCGTTCGTGTCGATTTTGCTGACCGTGTTCACCTTTCGCGAGACCCTGCCGCCCGAACGGCGCAGCGGCGGGGGCTTTGCGCCGGCACAGGCGCTGGCCTCGTTTGGGCGGGTGCTGACCCTGCCGACCATCGGAGTGCTGCTGGCGCTGATGTTTGCCCAGCAGGTGCTGTTTTATGGTTTCGAGGTGGTGCTGGGGCTGTTCTCGCTCAACCGCGTGGGGGTATTGGGGCAGGGCAACGGGCTGATTTTTCTGTGGGCGGGGGTGATTTTGGTGGTGGTGCAGACGCGCCTGATTAAGCCGCTCAATGCGCGCTTTGGCGAGCGCGGGATGGCCCTGCTGGCGTTGGGGGCGCTGGCGCTGGGGTTCTTGATGCTGGCGCTGACGCCGCAGCAGGGCCATCCGTTTTATGTGCGGCGCATCGTCGAGCGCGAAATCAGCCTGTTAGCGCCCAACAGCACCGAGCTGCTGATTGGTGAGATTCAAGTGCCGCTGCCGTCGGAGTCTGGGCGCGGGCTGGGCGGGGTGCTGTGGCTGTTTGCGGCAGTTGTGCCGGTGGCGGTCGGCAGCGGCCTGATTCGCCCTGCGCTCAACAGCCTGATGACCAAACGGGCCGGCGAACAGCGCTTTGGGGCGGTGTTGGGGGCGAGCGCGGCGCTGGTCAGCGCGGCCAATGCCTTTTCACCGCTGCTGATGGGGGTGCTGTTTCAGGATTATGGGCCGACCGCGCCGTTTTGGGTGGGCGGGGTTGGACTGCTGGCGCTGTTGGTGCTGGCGGCCCGCACGGTGCGCTAGCGCCCCCGAAACGTCCGCCAAACGTGGGGGAGCAGACCGCCGCACCGCCTTATAATGGTGACAGTGGCATTATCCTATTCTTCTGAAGGTAGAGACGTATGAAACTGCGGCAGTGGCTTCGGCTTGGGCTGTTGATGGTGGTATTGATTGGGGCGTTGGGCGGGGCGTCGGCGCAGGGCCGTTGGGACCCGCAGGGGCGCTTTACCGTGTTGGTGATGGGCCTAGACCGCCGCCCGGGCGCGCGTGATACGCTGAACTCGCGCACCGACGCGATGATGATTGTCAGCTTTGACCCGGGCGCGGCCGATGACCCGCTGGACGACCGCATCGGCATCTTGCACGTGCCGCGTGATGTGCACGTGCAGCCCCTCGACGTCGATAACGCCTATACGCGCGTCAATACCCTGATGGTGCAGGGCGAGGCGATTCAGGAGGGCTATGGGCCGTTCTATGCCATCGACACGCTCAGCTACAACTTGGGCATGTACATCGATGGGTTTGTCGCCTTCGACTTTGAGGCGTTCATCACGCTGGTAGACATGGTGGGCGGTGTCGAAATCGATGTGCCGTATGCCATCAGCGACCCGACCTATCCCGACATGAACTACGGCTTTGACCCGTTTGTGATTGGGGCGGGGCGGCAGCGCATGGACGGGCGCACCGCGCTGAAATATGCCCGCACCCGTCACGGCGACAACGACTATCAGCGCGGCGAGCGCCAGATGCAGGTGCTCAAGGCGGTCGGCCTCAAGGCCACCGATGGCAGCCTGCTGCCCTCGCTGCTGATGAACGCGCCATCGCTGATGGGCGAGCTGACCGGCCACGTCTATACCGACTTGACGCTCGACGAGCTGGTGCCGCTGGCGCTGTTTGCCGCGCGCGTGCCGGTCGAGAACATCAAGACCGCCTCGATGAGCGGGCGCTATCTGGCCAACATCGTGGTGACCGGCGACGGCGGCACGCTGACCGTGCCCAACTATGAGCGCCTGCCCGATTTGCTGCGCGAGGTGTTTGGCCCGACCTATGCGCCGGGCAGCTGACACACCCTGACAGAGATAAAAAGCCCCTTTCTCCCATGTTGCATGAGGAGAAGGGGGCATATTTTGCGTGCGGCGCACGCGGCAGGTGGTGTAGGGGCGCAAGCGGCAGGTGGTGTAGGGGCGCGTCGCGACGCGCCCCTACTCGCGCAGGCCCTCAATCAGCACGGCGCTGACCTCGGGGCGGGTGAACTCTTCGGGCAGGGGGTGGCCGGCGCGCAGCATCTCGCGCACCTGCGTGCCGCTCAGCGACAACCAATCGTCCTTGCCATATAGGGCGGTCTTGGCGGTGACGATTTGGCCCTGCTTGCGGCTGTAGAAGGCGTTCTCAAACATAATCGGGGTGATGCCCAGCAGCGCAGGGTCGAACTCATCAAACAGCAGCTGCGCGTCGTACGTGCCATAATAGCTGCCGACGCCGGCATGGTCACGCCCGACGATGAAGTGGGTGATGCCGTAGTTTTTGCGGCAGATGGCGTGGAAGATGGCCTCACGCGGGCCGGCATAGCGCATGGCGGCGGGGAAGCTGTTGAGCAGGGTGCGCTGACGCGGAAAGTAGTGCTCCAGCAGCACCTTATAGGCCTTGACGCGCACCGGCGCGGGGATGTCATCGCTCTTGGTCGAGCCGACCAGCGGATGCAGCATCAGGCCGTCGCAGATTTCCAGCGCGCACTTCATCAGGTATTCGTGGGCGCGGTGAACCGGATTGCGCGTCTGGAAGGCCACGATGCGCCGCCAGCCCTGCTCAGCAAAGAAAGCGCGGGTTTGGGCCGGTGTCATAAAGATGTCGGGGAATTCGGGCTGTGGCTCGGCCAGCATATACACCTCGCCCGCCAGATACACCTCGCCCCATGCCAGTACGCGCGCCACGCCCGGGTGATTGCCGTCGGTGGTGCGATAGACCTGTTGGGCCTCGTGCAGGCGGTCATAGGTGAATTTCTCGCGCAGTTCCAGCAGCCCAACGATGCGCCCGCTGGCGTCGGTCAGGGCGACGTCGCGCCCTTCGGTCAGGGCGGCGGCTTGTTCGGTGGTGGCCGGCAGGGTGAGCGGGATCGTCCACGGCAGGCCGTTGGGCAGGTGCATGGTATCGACCACGCTGCAATAGGTGGTGCTGTCCATAAAGCCGGTGAGCGGGCTGGCGATGCCCAGCGCAATCAGCGTCAGGTCGCTGAGCGATACGTCGCTGATAGGGAGTTTGGGGGCGGCAGCGGCGCGCTCCAGATAGGGGTCGGCGGCTTCGCCGGTCACAAGGCGGTTGATGAGCGTGCCGCCGTGCGGCGCGATCTGCTTGATTGGGCGGGTAGAGGTATCGGTCATGGGGGTTCTCGTTGCCTAACGTGCGAATTAAGGCCGATTGTATCATATAGGTCGGTCACGACTCAGTCACGAATGGGTTACAGCGGTCAGGCGCTAGGGTAATCGCTTCAAATTTTCTACTAGGGTCAAAACACATCGCGATGTGCCCCTACGCTAATGGCTGATTTTGAAGCGATTGCCTTGGGGGCAGGCGCATGGATGACGGCGTAGGGCGGGCCGAGTATGGTATGATGAAGGCGAAAAGACCCGCTTACATCTCCATTTGATAAAAGGCTTTTTGTGCCATGGACACCCTAGAATCGTTTATCCACGCCGCCGATGCCCGCTTTGCCGCCAATGCCCAGCACAACCGTCAGCTTGCCGATCAGCTGCGCCAGCGCCTGCTGATGGTCAGGGAGGGGGGCGGCGCGCGCTATCAGCAGCGCCACCGCGAGCAGGGCAAGCTGTTTGTGCGTGACCGCATCGACAAGCTGCTGGACGCCGGCTCGCCATTTTTGGAGGTTGCGCCGCTGGCGGCGTGGCAGCTCTATCCCGACGATACCCCTGCCGCCGGCATCGTGACCGGCATCGGGCGGGTGGCCGGCATCGAGTGCATGATTGTGGCCAACGACGCCACGGTCAAAGGCGGCAGCTACTACCCGATGACCGTGCGCAAGCACCTGCGCGCCCAACAAGTGGCCCTAGAGAACCATCTGCCGTGCATCTATCTGGTGGACAGCGGCGGGGCGTTCTTGCCGATGCAGGACGAGGTCTTCCCAGATGTCGATGACTTTGGGCGCATTTTTTATAATCAGGCGCGCATGAGCGCTGCCGGCATCCCCCAGATTGCGTGTGTGATGGGCAGCTGCACCGCCGGCGGGGCGTATGTGCCGGCCATGAGCGACGAGACGGTGATTGTGAAGGGCACGGGCACGATTTTTCTGGCCGGCCCGCCGTTGGTCAAAGCCGCCACCGGCGAAGAAGTCACCGCCGAGGAGTTGGGCGGCGCAGAGGTGCACACGCGCGTCTCAGGCGTGGCCGACCACTATGCCGAGGACGACGAGCACGCGCTGGAGATTGTGCGCAGCATCGTCGCCACGCTTAACCGGCCCAAGCGCATCACGCTGGAGGTGCGCCCGCCCGAAGCCCCGCTGTATGACCCTGCCGAGCTGTACGGCATCATCCCGACGACCTTTCGCGAGAGCTACGACGTGCGCGAGGTGATTGCGCGCCTCGTCGATGGCAGCCGCCTGCGCGAGTTTAAGCAGAACTATGGCACGACGCTGGTGACCGGCTTTGCCCACATCGAGGGGTATCCGGTCGGCATTATCGCCAACAACGGGGTGCTGTTCAGCGAGTCGGCGCTGAAGGGGGCGCATTTCGTCGAGCTGTGCACCGCGCGCGGCATCCCGCTGCTGTTTTTGCAAAACATCACCGGCTTTATGGTGGGCAAGGCCTATGAGGCCGGCGGCATCGCCAAAGACGGGGCAAAGCTGGTGCACGCGGTGGCCAACGCCGATGTGCCCAAGTTCACCGTCATCATCGGCGGCAGCTTTGGCGCGGGCAATTATGGCATGTGCGGGCGCGCCTATGGGCCGCGCTTTTTGTGGATGTGGCCCAACGCGCGCATCAGCGTGATGGGCGGCGAACAGGCCGCCAACGTGCTGCTGACCATCAAGCGTGACCAGCTGGCGCGCGCTGGCCAGCCCGACCTCTCGCCCGAGCAGCAGGCTGCCTTCAAGCAGCCGATTTTGGAGGACTATGACCACAAAGGCGACCCGTACTATTCGTCGGCGCGGTTGTGGGATGATGGTATCCTAGATCCTGTGCATACGCGGCGGGTGCTGGGCCTTGCCCTCAGCGCCGCCCTGAATGCCGAGCCGAAGCGTACGCAGTACGGTGTGTTTCGCATGTAAGTCTCGTCAAGCTGTGACAAGTTGTTGCTAGAGGTATATGCTGTGCGCCCGCGCCCTTTATCTCCCCTCATGCAGTACCTCTTCACCCTTGCCGTGGCCACGGCGCTGGCACTGAGCTTGTCCAGCATTGTGTATCAAGAGGCGCGCGGCAAAGCCGTGCTGCGCCTAGAGCAGCAGGCCCAACAGCTCAGCATCGCCATCCAGCAGAGCGTGAATGCCAAGCTGCAAGTGCTTCAGGCCTTTCAGGCCTTTTATGGCGTCGGTCAGATGGTGACGCAGGTCGAGTTCAAAAAGTTTGCCGTCGTCACCCTCATCTATCACCCCGACATCCAAGCCTTGCAATGGATACCGCTGACGCCGGCGGACGGTCTCGTTCGCCGCGAGGCCGCCGGTAGGGTTGAGTTTGGGCCAAATTTTCACATCTTTGAGCGCGATGCCAGCGGCCAAAACGTGCCGGTGACTCCGCGCCCGTTCTACTTTCCGGTCTATTACATCGAACCGATGGCCGGCAATCAAGCGGCCCATGGGCTGGATGCCGGCTTCTTGCCCGAGCGCCGCGCCATCCTGATCGAGGCGTGGCACACCGGCCGGGTGATGGCCAGTGGGCCGGTGCGCCTTGTGCAGGAGCAGGGCGACCAATACGGCGTGCTGCTCTATCAGCCGATTTATGCCCAAGGCGTCCCGCCGCAAACCGAGGCCGAGCGCATCCGCTCGCTGATGGGGTTTGTGCCGGTGGTGCTGCGGGTCGGCGACTTTTTGGGCGCTACCTTGCGAGACTTCGACATCACCGGCTTCAACATCAGCCTGTATGATGCCGAAAGCCCGCAGGCCGTGCTCTACAGCGCCGCCGCCTTTGATGCGATGGAGGCCAACCCCGACGATTTCAACTGGGTCGGGCGGGTGGCGCTGGCTGACCGCACATGGCTGGCGACCTTTGACGTGCCGGCGGCGGCGGTCGATGCCTTGATTGAGCGCCCCGCCCTGCCGATCGCGGCGGTGGTGGCGCTGATTGCCGGCCTGATGCTGCTCTATCTGCATCAGCGCAACCGCACCGAGGCCGCGTTGAGGCGTTATGCCCACACGCTGGAGGCGGCCAACCGCGAGCTGAACGCCTATTCGTATACGCTGGCCCACGACCTCAAATCGCCGCTGGCGTTGATTACCGGTTATGCCTATCTGCTGGACAGTGAGCCGCTGTCGGACGAAGGGCGGGCCATGCTGGCTTCCATCACCACTGTCAGCGAAAACATGGCCAAGATGACCGACGACTTGCTACAATTGGCCCGCCTGCGGGATGCCGAGACCTCGGTGGTGTCGGTGGATATGAACGCGGTGGTGCAACAGGCCTTGGAGCGCTTTGAGAACCAGCGCGACCACATCACCATCGAGGGCAGTCTGCCGCCAGTGCTGGGCCATGCGCCGTGGCTGGTCGAAGTGTTTGCCAACCTGATCAACAACGCCCTCAAATACACCCCCCCAGACCGCGTCCCCCGCATCACGATACGCGGGCGGTCAGATGGGGCGTGGGTGCGCTATGAGGTCAGCGACAACGGCATCGGCATCTCGCCGCAAGACCGCCAGCGCATCTTCGAGATGTTTACGCGCCTGCCCGAGGGGCAGCAGCAGCGCGGTCTGGGCATTGGCCTGTCGATTGTGCAGCGCACGGTGGAGCGCCTAGGCGGGCGGGTTGGCGTAGACAGCGTGCAGGGGCAGGGCAGTACCTTTTGGTTCACGCTCAAGCCGCCGCAAACGTGACAAATCGGCCTGTCCTGATTTTTCTGATGTATTCAGGATGTAAAATCCGGTTACACTGTGGAATGCGTTGTGGTGGGGATAGGAGTAATCGCGATGAAAAAGATGAGCCTTTGGGGGCTGTGTGCGCTGTGGTGCATGGGCATGTTGGTAGGGTGTGCGCCGGCGCAGCCACAGCCGACCCCGACGTCCCAAGCGGTCACCCTGACGTTGATGCACTTCGAGGGGGGCTTTCCGCAGACCCTGCTTGACCGTTATACCGAGCAGACCGGTGTGCAGTTTCAGTATGCCTACATCCTCAACTACGAGGAGGCCGAGGAGCGTATCTATAACGGCGAGGTGGCCGACATTGCATGGCTGACCAACGGCAATCTGGCGCGCCTGCTCAATGAGCGCAAGCTGGCCACCATCGACTATGCCAACATCCCCAACCGGCGCTATATCAACCCCAGCTTCCGCGACCTCGCCTTTGACCCGGGCGGCGCGCGGCATGTGCCGTGGTCTTGGGGCACAACCGGCATCCTGTATCGCCGTGACCTGCTGGAGACCGCGCCGCGCTTTTGGCCCGATTTGTGGGCGCTGGGCGAGGGGCGGGCCGGCGTGTTTAACGACCCGCGCACGATGTTTGGGGTGGCGCTGCGCGCGCTGGGCTATTCGGCCAACAGCAGCAACCCCGAGCAAATCGACGAGGCAGCGGCCTTTTTGGAGGAGCGCTGGGGGCAGCAGGTGATGGTGGACGAGGTGATTGACCCCTACACCGCCGCCTATGCGTTGGCCGATGGCACGCTATCGATTGCACTGGGGTGGGCCTATGACGCCCGCACTGCTGCCGACCTCAATCCCGAGGTGTTGTATGTGCTGCCCGAAGATGGTTCTCTGCTCTGGCTCGAGTTGATGGTCATCCCGCGCACCAGCACCCATCAGGCCGAGGCCGAGGCGTTCATCAACTTTTTGCTTGACCCGCAAAACGCCGCGGTGTTTACCAACGAGTTCTTTTATGCCACGGTCATCGACGGGGTCACCCCCTATGTGAACGAGGCGCTGCGCGGTGACCCCAACATCTTCCCGACGGCGGAGATGCTGGCCGGCAGCGAGCTGATGCTGCCGTTCCAGCCCCAAATCGACGCCCAGTTCAAGGCGCACTGGCGGCGCCTGTCTTCCGCTTCTTCTGACAGCGAGGCCCAGCCCTGATTATGACCATGACCGTCCCTGCGATTAAGCCACCGTCTTCGCGCATCAGCGCGCGCGTGCTGCTGCTGTTCGCCGCTGTCCTGATTGTTTTGCTGGTTGTGCTGTTGGTGGCGGTGTTTATCACGGTCTCGAATACCGAGGCGGTACAGTGGCAAGGCCGGCAGGCGGAGGCCGCGCGCAACGCGGTTTTTCGGGTGCAGTCCTTCCTTGGCGCGGCCCAGCGCGAGCTGGGGATTGCCGCGCAGTTCTCCGACCTTGTTGATCGCCCCCAGCTGCCGGCCCTGCTGCTCAGCGATAACAACGCCTTTTTGGAGGTGCTGTTTGTGGATGAGGCCGGCAAGGTGCTGGCCAACGAATTCCGCGATCGCTCGGTGCTGGGGGCGTCAGCCTTTATCACCCAAGCCAACTGGTTTTTGCAAGCCACCGCCCGCCCAGACACCGTCTACGTCAGCTCGATCCAGCTGGCGGCAGATACCCGCCCTTATGTGGTGATGGCGCTGGCCACCCGTGAGACGCCGGGCGTCGTTGCGGTTCGCCTGAGCCTCGATGTGTTCAGCGAGCTGATTAATGAGCTGTCGTTTGGCAGCACGGGGCGCGCCTATGTGGTGGGTGATGACGGGTTTGTGCTGGCCCACAGCAACCCCGATGTGGTGGCGGCCAATATCAACGTGGGAGGGCGGCCCGAGTTTCGGCAGGCCACCATGTTCGACACCCAGACGCTGGAATATGAGAACTTTGAGCGCGTGTTTGTGGTGGGCACCAGCGAGCGCATCCCGGCCCTCAACTGGCTGATTGTGACCGAAATCGTGGAGGACGAGGTCTATACCGGCACAACCCAGTCCCTGACGGTGCTGATGGTGACCGGCCTGATTGTGTTTGTGGCTGCGCTGGCGGTGATGGCGGTGGTGCTGCGGCAGTTCATCTTCAACCCGCTGTCGCAGCTGCGCGGCAGCCTTGATCGGGTGGCACAGGGCGACTATGACGCGCGCATCCCGCTCAACCGCGCCGATGAGGTCGGTGAAGTGATTAAAGCCTTCAACGACATGATCCGCATCGTGGGCGAGCGCGCCATCGAGCGTGATCGCCTGATCCGCGACTTGCAAGCAGCCAAGCGCCTTGCCGAAGAGAACTCGCGCCTGAAGTCAGAGTTTTTGTCCACCATGTCGCACGAGCTGCGCACCCCGATGAACGCCATCGAAGGGTTTGTCGGCATCATCCTCAACAAGATGGGCGGCGCAGACTTCAATGAAAAGACCGCCAGCTATTTGCATCGCGTGCGGGCCAACAGTCAGCGCCTGCTGGCGCTGATTAACGACTTCCTTGACCTCTCGCGCGTGGAGTCGGGCCGGCTTGACCTTGCCCGCCTGCCATTCGAGCCGGTCAAGCTGGCGCAGCGCTGGCGCAGCGAGCTGGGTGTGCTGGCCGAGAACAAGGGCATCGGGTTTGAGGTGGAGGTTGACCCGCGCCTGCCGCAGACGCTGGTGGGCGACGAAGAGGCCATCTCCAAGGTCGCCATCAACCTGATTGGCAACGTCATCAAGTTTACCGAGCAGGGCAAGGTGTCGCTGACGATGCGCGCCGATGGCGACTTCTGGCACATCATCGTGGCCGATACCGGCATCGGCATCCCCGCCCACGCGCGTGAGTTTGTGTTCGAGGAGTTCCGGCAGGTGGACCAGACCTCCAAGCGCAAATATGGCGGGACGGGCCTTGGGCTGGCGATTGTGCAAAAATACACCCGCTCGATGGGCGGACAGGTCACACTTAAGAGTGAGATAGGCAAGGGCAGCGAGTTCACCGTCAGCCTGCCGATGGTGACCGCCGCGCAGATGAGACGACTTCAGGAGGTTTAAGGGTGAGCGGCAATCTGGACATACCGAGGGACTTGCTGGCGGGTTGGGACGTGGTGGTCATCGACGACGAAGAAGACAGCCTGATGGTGGCCGAAATCATCCTGACAGAATATGGGGCAAACCTGCACACCGCCAACAACGGCGAACAGGGTCTGGCGGTGGTGCGCCGCGTGCGCCCGCGGTTTGTCATCTCTGATGTGTCGATGCCGGTGATGGATGGGTGGGGGTTTATCCACGCGCTGCGCACCGACCCCGAACTGCGCGAGACCCCGGCCATCGCCCTGACCGCCCACGCCATGCTGGGCGACCGTGAGCGCGCCATTGAGGCCGGTTTTCATAACTATCTCTCTAAACCCCTCACGCCGGATACGTTTATTATAGATTTGCTAAACTTGCTGCTGGACATCCCATCACTGGCCGAGTCGCTGAACATCTGACCGGCCATATAGGCAGTGGTTTTGGGTTTTATCGGGCACACACACCGACGAAGGAGAAGCACGCATGAGCAGAAATTGGCACGTTCTGGTGGTCGAGGACGATCCGGACGGACAAGAGGTGGTTTCGACCATCCTAGAGCACCTGAACATCAGCACCGATGTTGCCCCCAATGCCGAAGAGGCCGAGCGCCTGCTGTTCAGCGGCAAAGCCTATAACGCCGTCATCATCGACCTTGCCCTGCCGGGCAAAGATGGGTGGGAGCTGCTCAACGCCATTCAGGCCGACCCGCGCACCTCGTTCATCCCGTGCGTGGCGGTCACCGCCTATCACACCTCCAAACTGCGCGAAGAGGCCATCGCCGCCGGCTTCAGCGCCTATTTTGCCAAGCCCATCGACTCGACCGCCTTTGCACGCCGCCTAGAGGCTTTGATGTAAGCAGATTGGAACGTTATGGCACACAAACTGGTCTGGCGGGCCAATGACCGTGTCTTGGTCTTGACCCTGTCTGGCGAAGTGACGCTGGAAGATTTCGTAAGCATCGGTCAAGACATTGACCAGATTCTGCAAACGGTTACCGTGCCGCTGGTGTTAATGGTGGATGCGTCGCAGGTGCGCCTTGGGCGCAATGGGTTATCGAATGTGCGCCCGCCGCAAACCTACTTTCAGGGCCGTCAAGTTGAGCACCTGCTGGTGGCCGCGCCCGATAAAATCATCCGCCTGACGCTGCTGGTGGTGTTCAACACCAACCGTCCGGTGCTGCGCTTTTTCGACCATTTCGATCAGGCCGAGTATCACCTGCGCACCATCGTCCGTCAGCCGCTGCGCTAAGGGCGGCATGGCCCTAACCCTCACAGCCCCTCTCCCACAGCACGCGGAGGAGAGGGGGCAGCACCCCTCATCCCTCTGATGACAAGCTGATGACAAGGAAACGATAAAACATGACCTATCCCCCTGAAGAGTCTCTCGACCCATCCAGCGCGCAGGAGTGGGATGCGCTGCGCACGCTGGCGCATCAGATGGTCGATGACATGTTTGAGCACATGCAGACCTATCGTCAGCGTCCGGTCTGGCGGCCGATACCGCCCGAGGTCAAAGCCGGCCTGCGCGGCCAGCCTGTGCCGCATCAACCGGTGGACGCGGCAGAGATTTATCAGCGCTTTGTGCAAGAGGTGCTGGCCTATCCGGTCGGCAATACCCATCCGCGCTTTTGGGGTTGGGTGGTGGGCACAGGCACGCCGCTGGGCGCACTGGCCGAGTTCTTGGCCGGGGTGATGAACGCCAACCTTGGCGGGGCAGAGCATGCCGCCAATTATGTCGAGCAGCAGGTGATTGACTGGTTTAAGACCTTGATGGGCTTCCCGCCCGAGGCCAGCGGCATCATGGTCAGCGGCGCGTCGATGGCCAATCTGGTCGGGCTGACGGTGGCGCGCAACGTCAAAGGCGGGGATGTGCGCCAGCACGGCCTGTATGGTCAGCCGCAGCTGATTTATTACGCCTCGGCCGAGGTGCACTCGTGCGTGCCGCGCGCGCTGGAGGTGCTGGGGCTGGGGCGCGAGTCGCTGCGCCTGATTGCGGTGGATGACCAGTTCCGCATGGACATTGCGGCCCTGCGCGCCCAGCTGGCGGCAGACCGCGCGGCAGGCCATCGCCCAATCTGCGTGATTGGGACGGCCGGCACGGTCAATACCGGCGCGTTTGACGACCTTGATGCGCTGGCCGACCTGTGCGCCGAGCAAGGCTTGTGGTTTCATGTCGACGGCGCGTTTGGGGCGCTGGCAGCGCTAGCGCCGTCGCTGCGCCCGCTGGTGCGCGGGATGGAGCGGGCCGACTCGCTGGCCTTTGACGTGCACAAATGGATGTTTGTGCAGTACGAGGCCGCCTTGGTACTTGTCCGCAGTCGCGACCAGCACTACAGCACCTTTGCCACCATCCCCGACTATCTGACGCACGGAGAGCGCGGCGCGACCGCCGGCGACCTGTGGTTCAGCGACTATGGCATCCAGCTGTCGCGCGGGTTTAAGGCCCTCAAGGTGTGGATGTCGATGCTGGAGCACGGGGTGGATAAATATGGCCGCATCATCGCCCAAAACTGCGCGCAAGCCCGCTATCTGGCCGAGCGGGTGGACGCCGAACCTGCCTTGGAACGCCTTGCGCCGGTCTCGCTGAACATCGTGTGCTTTCGCTATGTGGTGCAGGGCGTGGATGATGAGCGCCTCAACGCCCTCAACGACGAGCTGGTTATCCGGATGCACGAGCGCGGCCATGCACTGGTGACCACCACCCGCCTACACGGCAAGGTCTGTCTGCGCCCGTCGGCCACCAACCACCGCTCACGCCTCGAAGACTTTGACATTTTGGCCGACGAAGTGCTGGCCATTGGTCGTCAGCTTGAACAAGAGATGAGCCTGCGGCCCGCCTAAGCCGGCTTGGCAGCGATTTTTGGTCATTTTGACTGTGAAGCGCGTCACAAATTTGTGTGACGCGCTGATTGTTTGTGGGGGGCGAATCTGCGACAGTAATGTCATCCGATGTTGATGTCGGTGGGAGGATATGCCCGATGAGCACCCAGACCAAAACCCCCGCTTCTATTGTGCTGCGCGTGAACACCGAGACGGTCACGCTGGGCCTCGAATCGCAGTTTTATGCGCTGATGTCCAGCATCAGCGTTCACCTTGAACCCCGCGGATGGGGTACTAAATACCCGATGTTGATGCGCCGTCTGTATCCGGGCCTGTTGGGGGCAACCGATGTGCGCGCCGCGCTCGACGAGATGGCCGATGTGCAGACCAAGCTGGCCAAGCTGAAGGCCGACAAGGTGGTGTGGGACGTCACCGACCCGCACGCCCGCCCTGATTCGTCGCTGGTGTGGCTGGGCGCGCCCAGCTTGCTGGATGCCTTCACCACGCCCAACGGCGAGCGCACCCTTGATGTGATGATGCGCGCCCTGATTGTGGCGCTCAAGACCAATTCGGACGTGCGCGCCGAGCTGAAAACCCTGTAACCTCCGCCCCTCTGACCCCGTCTGCCCCTCATCCCCCAATCCTCTTTCGCCCCAGTGTGCTGTGGGCGGTGCAAGAGGGCGGAGGGTGAGGGGCAAAAAAATGGCGTGTCCTAGGCCTTCAGGTTGGTGACTGCGCCGTCGTCGGCTTGGCGGGCAGTGGCGGCATACTTGGCCAGCACCCCGCTGCGATAGTGGGGTGCTGGGGCAGTCCACGCGGCTTTGCGCGCGGCCAACTCGGCCTCTGGCACGTCCAGCGTGATGCTGCGGGTGGGGATGTCCACGCTGATGATGTCGCCCTCGCGCACCAGCCCAATCGGGCCGCCCAACATGGCCTCGGGCGCGACGTGCCCGATGCACAAGCCGCGCGTTGCCCCGCTGAAGCGCCCATCGGTAATCAACAGCACCTCGCGGCCCAGCCCCTGCCCGCTGATGGCCGCCGTCACGCCCAGCATCTCGCGCATCCCCGGGCCGCCCACCGGCCCTTCGTAGCGGATGATGACCACATCCCCCGGCACGATTTTGCCGGCCTGCACGGCCTCCATGGCGTCCTCTTCGCGCTCAAACACGCGCGCCGGCCCGCGATGCTGAGTCGGCTCGTCGCCTTTCAGCTTGATGACGCAGCCGTTGGGGGCAAGGTTGCCCTTGAGGATGACCAGCCCGCCAGAGGCGTTCACCGGCTTATCCAACGGGGCAATCACCTTTTGGCCCGGGGTCTCGACCGCGCTGGCGGCCTCGGTGCTCAGGGCTTGGCCGGTGACGGTCAGGGTGTCACCGTGCAGATAGCCGCCCTCTAGCATCCGCTGGGCCAGCAGGCGGATGCCGCCGGCGTTGTGCATATCCACCGCGTTATATTTGCCAGCCGGCTTCATGTCGGCCAGCAGCGGCGTGCGCGACGAAATCGCCTCGATGTCGTCGATGGTGAACGGGATGCCGGCCTCGCGGGCAAAGGCCAGCGTGTGCAGCACGGCATTGGTGCTGCCGCCGGTGGCCGCCGCGCTGGCGATGGCGTTCTCGAGCGCGGCGCGCGTGATGATGCGCGACGGGCGCAAGTCCTGCGCAATCAGCTGCATAATCAGCTCGCCGGCGCGATAGCTGACGGTGTCCTTTTTGCTGTCCATGGCCGGCACATCGTTAAAGCCCATCGGGCTGATGCCGATGATTTCGGCAATCATGGCCATGGTGTTGGCGGTGAACTGTCCGCCGCACGCCCCCGGCCCCGGGCAGGCCGCATTCTCGACCGCCTTGAACTGCTCAGCGCTGATTGCGCCGCGCGCATATGCCCCGATGGCCTCGAACACATCTTGCACGGTCAGGTCTTTGCCGTCCAGATGGCCGGGGGCGATGCTGCCGCCGTACAGCATCAAGCCCGGCAGGTCAAGCCGAATCAGCGCCATGATGGTGCCCGGGATGGTCTTATCGCAGGACGAGATGGCGATGATGCCGTCAAAGTAGTTGGCGGCAGCCACCAGCTCGATGCTGTCGGCAATCATCTCGCGGCTGATCAGGCTGGCCTTCATCCCCTCTGTGCCCATCGTGATGCCGTCGCTGATGCTGATGGTGTTGAACTCCAGCGGCGTGCCGCCGGCGGCGCGGATGCCCTTCTTGATTTCGTGCGAGAGGCGGCGCAGGTGAAAGTTGCACGGCCCAATCTCTGTCCACGTGTTGGCGATGGCGATAATCGGCTTTTCGAGGTCTTCATCGGTCAGGCCGATGGCCTTGAACATGGCGCGGGCGGCAGCGCGGTTATCCCCTTGGATCAGGGTGCGGCTGCGGGCATTGAGCTGGGGGTTGGTCGAGTCGGGCATGGCCGAAGCACTCCATAAACAGTGTCACAAATCCAACGCAAACACGCGATTATAACGCGCAACCCGCGGTCAGGGCGAACCACGGATCGGCGCTGCCGGCCTAGTCTGTGATGGGGAGATTCCAGAACGGCTCTTGCTGAGACGTGGGCAGCTGAATAAGGCTCATCGACACCCAGCGACCCCTACTCAACATGCCCCATGTTCCGTCTCGGCTGCGTCCGCGCAAACATATGCGATTACGGTTTGCAACCATATCCACCTTGGTATAGTTTGTGCCCGGGCCATTTCTAATGTTGATGGAATTGGCGTTTGTCCGAACATATCCCAGCACTTCGTAAGGGAGGCCGGCAAGGTTGGGGCAATCGGACAGGTCTCTACCGAAAACGGTTGGTATCGGCGTGTGAGTGGGAGGTCTCGGAGGCTGTGTTGGCATCGGCGTGTGAGGATTGGGCATCATCGAGGCCGGCTGTTCTGATGAGGGCGGCACGTTTTTCATCCGTGTTTGATAGATGTTTGCCCCCACGGAGAGCAGTATGAGCAAAAAGATACCCCGAAAAATGTGCTGCCAAAGGTGTTGGATGCGGGCTTCAGGGTTTTGGCGGGGCGGGGGATTGGCAGCTTGAAGACGGCTGTTGACCGGAAGTGGTGAGGAGTATCGAGAATCGGGTTCTTTCGTCATCAGTCACCTCCAGCGCCAGTGCTTTGGTGGGTGTGCCGGCAGGGGTGGGGATAATGCCCCACCCCCATCGGTGTTGAGGCTGGCTGCTACTTATCCTCGTCATCTTCAAACGGGTCGGTCAGGTCTTGATCGACATTGGCGGTGTTGATGGCGGGGGCTGGGCGGTCATCGCTGGCAGCTTGGCCGCGCTGAAGCATCTCCTCGAGGATTTGCAGCGGCGTCTTCATGACGGGTAGGGTATCGTCGCCGCTGCTGTCATCGGATGCAGCCGCATCGTCGCCGCTGTCATCTGGCGTATTGACCGGTTGGGCCGGCCTGCCAAACGAGGGCAGCGGGCGCGCCTCAAATTTACGGAGCGGGGAGAGCTTGGAGGACGTGGGCGGCAGCATCGACGGGTCGGCGGGCTGCGGCTTTTGCTCGTAGCGTTCCTTGATTTCGGCCTCGATGTCCTCGGCCTTCATGCCGTAGCGCTGGCGCGAGTTCTGGCGGATGCGTTCGGCTTGTTCGGGGTCGAGGTGCGGCGGCATCGGGCGGGTGTGGACGAGGCAGGGCGGGATGGACTCGCCGTGGTCGGCCAGCTTGAGCGCCACCTGATAGGACGGCATGTTCATCAGGTCGTCGGCGCTGAAGACCGGGTACATCTCGTGCTCCAGCACCAGCGCATCTTCGAGGCCAACGCGGAACGCCCCCAGCGTGCCGGCGTTGCCAAAGATGGCCTGACGGGTGGCCCCATCCACCTGTGTGACGAACTGGTTAGCCAGCGTCAGGCTGAGGCCATATTTGCGCCCCTCGGCCAGCGCGGTTTGCAGCGCCGGCGTCTTGAAGTTGTGGAACTCGTCCACATACATGCAGAACAGATGGCGCTGTTCTGGCGGCAGGTTGGCGCGGGTGAAGGCCGCCAACAGCAGCTGAGGCAGCAGCAGCAGGCCGACGAACTGGGCGTTATCCTGCCCAATCGCTCCCTTGGACAGGTTGACAATCAGGATTTTGCGCTCGTCCATCAGCTGGCGAAAGTTGAGGGTTTTGCTGCTGCGCGTGACGGTGTGACGCACGGTCTGATCGACGAGGAAGTGGGCGAATTTGCTGGTCAGCCAGTCCATGATTTCGCTGCGGGTGTGGGCAGACATCTCGGCCACCACGTTGTCATAGATGGTGCGCACCACCGGATTTTTGACGAACTGGATGGCATCACGCGCATAGGAGCGCTCGGACAGCGCGCGGATGACCTCGTGCAGGGTGGGGTTTTTGACCGCAAAGGCCATCGACATCGCCACCATCACCATCTGCTCGAAGCGTGGGCCGATGATGCCGATGCGTGTCGGGTCATAGAGCTGAATCAGCAGGGCGATAAACTCGCGGATGACGCTGTCTTGCTGGCGGGTGTCTTTGGCCTCCATGATGTTGAAACCCAGCGGCATCTCTTGGTCGCCAAGGTCAAAATAGACCACGTCGTCGGCGCGGTGCGCGGGCACGCGCAGCAGCAGGTCTTGGGCCGCGTCACCGTGCGGGTCGATGAAGGCCACGCCGTGACCGGCGGCCATGTCTTGCAGGGCCATATTGACCAGCAGGGTGGTTTTGCCCACGCCGGTTTTGCCCGCCAGATAGGTGTGCCTGCTGCGGGCTTCGTCAGGCAGCACCACCGGCACGGCGTGCAGCCCACTGCTGAGCATCGCATCACCCAGTGTCACCCCGCTGCGGGGACGGGCCGTGCCGCGCAGCGGCGCAATCTTGCCCCGATTGAGCGCGATGCCCGGCAGGCCGGCGGGGGTGGGCAGCGGTGGACTGGTCACCATCAGCGTTTCGGACACGGTGAACACATCGCGGATGCGGCGCAGCGGCGACGGCGCAAGGCTGTGCGCCCAGCGCGCGGCATACGGCGCGTGCAGCACATCATGCCCGTCGCACAGGGCCGGCGCGCAGGTCACCGCCTCGTATTTGAGCGGGCCAAACAGCGTCTTGCCCACCTGATGCGCCAGCGGCATCAGGTCAAGCGAGCCGCTGGTCAGCACTTGCACGCGCACCTCATACAGCCCGTCAGCGGCCTGTGTCATAAAGTCGGTATAGCGCGAGCCAGCGCCGGTCATGCGCTCGCTGAGGAACTGACGGCGCAGCGCTTCTTCCATCTCGCGGTGATGGTCGCCCTGCGTGGCACTGCCAGAGGGCGTCCAGATGCCGGCGGACTCGGCGGCGGCCTGCCGCTCTGCCGGCGTGATGTCGGTGGGGGTGCACTGGATGTCGATGACGACCGGCGCATCGGCCCGCTCCACCATCGACAGCAAATCGCCGCCGGTGCTCATGCGGGCCAGCGCGTTGCGCACATATACTGCGCTGTCTTCCAGCATAAAATGGGTTTCGCGCCGCACCACCGCCATCGCCGTGCTGGGGGCATCGGGCAGGACGGCCCATGCGTGGTCGTGTGCCGGCAGCAGCCGAAAAATCAGCCCGCTGCCCAGTGCCGGCATCTGGGTCAGCAGCAGGTTGTGCCACGCCTCGCCGGCCTCGCGCGCGATGGACGAGTCGTTGGCCTCGGCCTGACCGACCACCACCACGCGCAGCGGCTCATGCTGCCCGCCCATCAGGCGCAGGCGCAGGCGCAAACGCACGTCTAGCCCATAGCGGTTCTGGCTGACATCTTGTGCCATGCGCAGCGCATCCAGCACCCCCAGCCAGCCGTGCAGCAGATGTGATGGGTCATTGAGCGGGCGCGCGGCCACCAGCTCGAACGCAAAGCTGGCGCGGGTGGATTCGGATGCGCCAGTTTCGTCCTCGATGCGCCGGATGATGATTTCTGGGGCGGGGGTGCGCGATTCGTAAGACGGTTTCATGCGTTCCTCATCTGTGTGTGAATGGATAACGCTCATTGTATAGGACTTTCTGGTCATTTGTGCATTTTTTTCCCAGTTTTTGGGGTGTTTGCAAGGGGTACAAGCCAAGGCAATCGCTTCAAAACCAGCGTAGGGACGCATCGCGATGCGCCCGTGACGTCGGGCAGTTCACGAACTGCCCCTACTGCGCGCCTGCCCTACGCCTGTGCGGCGCGCCCTCCCGCCCCTGCCTGTGCGCCGTTATACTGCATGGGTTTGCACGCCTGTGGTTGCTGAGGTTTTCGCCCGATGGCCCGCCTATTTGCCCTGTTTGCCGCCGTGATGCTGGCTGTGTGGGTTGCTGCACAGCCGACCGTGCCCGCGTCGGCCCAATTCTTTACCAACACGCCCAAACCGCGTCCGGTCTCGTTTGCCACCAACACCCCCGCCGGCCCAACCGTGACGCCGACCCCGTCGCCGACCGCCACCTTTACGCCGACCTTCACCCCGACCCCGACCGATACCCCGACCCCGACCCCGACGCCCACCCCCACCCCGATTGGCCCGTTTTTCTATCCCGAGGGCATCAACCCACTGACCGGTATGCCCTATCCGGACGAGGCGGCCATGAACCGGCGCAACCTGATTGTCAAAATCAGCAATTATCCGCCGCTGGTGCGCCCGCAGACCAATGTGAATATGGCCGACGTGGTGTACGAGTTTGAGGCTGAGGGCGGAGTGACGCGCTTTGCCGCCATCTATCGCAGTCAGCTGCCCGACCTGATTGGCTCTGTGCGCAGCGCACGCCTTGCCGATACCTATCTGACGCCGATGTATAATGCGCTGCTGGCCTATTCTGGCACGTCCGAGCCGATTCAGCGCCTGATTTTGGCCTCGGAGTGGGTGTACCAGACCTTTTCGCCGCTGAAGGGGGATAACGAGGATGCCGGCTTTATCCGCGTCCCGCAGGAGGGCAAAGCCTTTGAGCACACCCTGTTCCTTCAGCCGGCCCTGCTCTACGAAAAGGCCGACCGCCGCAACGTCAATACCCCGCTGCGCGCGTTTGGCTTTGCCTTCAACGCAACCCCCGACCCCAACGGCATCACCGCCAACGACATCTTTGTCGATTGGTATGGCCAGACCGATGCGCGCTGGCAGTATGACCCGGCCACGGGCCGCTATCTGCGCTATACCGAAGGCCTGATCCACACCGACGCCGCCACCGGCGAGCAGCTGTGGGCCGATAACATCGTGGTGATTGAGGTGGAGCACCGCCGCCGCCCCGACCTGTTCCCCGAAGGGGCAAACTATGAGTCGGTGGACATCGTGCTGGAAGGGCAGGGGCGCGCCCTGCTGTTCCGTGATGGGGTGTATTATCAGGGCTTTTGGCGTCGGCGTGATACCCGTCCGGGCACAGCCCTGCAAATCATCTATGGCAACAACGAATCGATCATGATGAAGCCCGGGCGCACATGGGTAGAGGTGGTGCGCGGCTTTGGCGATGTGCGCTTTGCCGAGGAATACGCCGATATGCCGGCTACCGCCACCGCCATCTTTGCGGTCGCCACCGTCACGCCCGACCCTGCCGCCGGCGGTGACTGAGTAGGCTGCCCCCTCATTAGGGTAATCGCTTCAAAATCAGCCATTGGCTCGTGAGTGGGCCAAATGGTGCGTAGGGGCGCATCGCGATGGGCCCGTTAAG
>DAOUCZ010000145.1:0-14911 GCA_034431675.1 Anaerolineae bacterium
GGTTCGTTCAGGCACGCAAAAAACCAGACACTCCGAAATCAGATCGAAGGCCTCGGTCAAGTCGGCGGGCACAAACGTTTCTCCACATACGCGCATAAGCATAGCGCGCCATTAGGCCTTGTCAAGCCATCTGGCGCGCATTGGTCATATTATCAAAACTAGCGGGCGATTTCGCTCACCGTAACGGTATACAACACCGTACCAGAATAGCTGTTATCGCGCAGTTCCACCCGCATCACACCGGTTGCTGTCGCGCGATAAATCATCGACACCTCTTGCGATGCCGTAAAGTACAATGTAGATGTGGCATATGTCTCACGCGGGGCACGCAGTTCAAGGTTGGCGCTGGCCGTCTCATCCGCCGTCACCGTAATCAGATAGGTTTTGCCGCGCTCCACCTCAACCCCAGCGACGTCACGTAACGCCTCACGCCCCAGTCGCATGGTGATGCCGTCTGCGCCAATCATCGGCAGTTCATCGCGCTTCAGCACAATCCGTACGTCCCCGGCGCCAGAACCAAGGGCAGCGACCGACAGCGTATACAAACCCGTAGCCGGCAGTTCCACCCGATATAACGTCGGATCGACACCGGTAAAATCATCATTATAAGCCACTTCGCTGCCATCTGCGGCGGTCAGGCGCAGAGTCGCATCCAAATCGCCCAACGCTTCGCCGGTAATCGTCACATATTGCCCAGACTCGCCTACAAAAAATGTGGTGGCAGTGCTGTTGGCGGCCACAGTCACCACCACCGGCTCATCAAACACCAGCTGCGATACATCTTCTGACGACAGCAGCACATAGCTGCCAGTGGCATTGCCACCAACCCCGCGCACCGTCGCGGCATAAACCCCAGCCTCTGGCGCAATAAACACCACGCGCGAGTATAGGCCATCCCCACTATCATCATCCGAGGCCAGCACATCACCATCCGCCGCCTCAATTTGCAGATACGGGTCAAAATCATCCGATTTCAGGTCAAAGATAATCACCTGCTGTGCCCGCGCGCTAAAGGTGTAGGTGCGCACCGCATTCTCTAACCGCCCCTCCACCGTCACGCCAATCTCAATCACGCTCTCGGTAGGCGCAGCAGGAGACTGCCGCTGCGCCGCCGCCGGCAGTGCAAATATCGCCAACAGCACCAGCACAAGACCAAAACGCTTCATCATCATCTCTCCCTGTGTATGAGCATCAAAAAAGGAGGCAAGATCGCCTCGCCTCCTTTTCATTCTATGACAAATTACCGGCGGCTGTGCGCCTTTTAGGCTTTCAGGATTGAACCGTTGGCACAAAGCCCAACGTCTGCGGGGTGAGCACCTGCACCACAGCCAGCGCGACCCAACCTTCCTGCCCGGCATAAGCCACCTTCAGCCATGCCCCATCAGCACTGCGCCCAACCACCTTCAGCGAAGTATTGGCAGGGATAATTTGCAGCACCGAGGCCGCTGTCGAAGGGCCGCTGCGGAAGTTCAGACGCGCATAGGCCCGCACCAAGGTATCATTGGGGTTCACAGGCACTGCATCACTGCTGACCACCGGCACACCCGCGGGATTAGATACCGCCAAATATGCCGCACTCGCCCACCCTTGCTGGCCCAATACATCCAGCTTATACCATGTGCCATCCGACGTCCGGCCAAGCACCGTATATGTCTGGCCGCGCGCAATCTTCGTCAGCACCGTGGCACCAAGGTTCGGTGCACTCCGCACGTTCAGAACCGATGTATTCACCAACGCAGTCACCCCACCAGTGCCCGGCTGAGCGTTCGCCGTCGGCGTCAAGCCAACGGTACGCACATCCTGCCACGTCAGCACCAGCGACGCATCACCTGAACGCTCACGATAATCCAGCTGGATGTGATGCGAGCCACCCAGTGGCACATCAATCGTTAGCGTCGATCCGGGCTGACCAGCATCCATCGTGCTCAGCACCGGCTTATAATCAATCCACAGACGAAACTCGTCATCGGCGCGCACCGAAAAGCGATAGGTCGCCGGCGTAAAGAATACATCCGTGCCAAAGCGTGCTGACCAGTTATTGCGGTTGACACCCGCCGCCGGCGAAGAACTGCCCCAGTTGAAGTTAATCTGGGTCACAGTGGTATCCACCACCGGGGGGTCAGACAGATAAATATTGTTGTAGTACGAGACCTTCCATGCAGCTTGCGACGTCTGCGCCTGCACAGGCAGCACCAGCAGCGTCACAAGTGACGCCAAGGTCACCATCAACACACCAACAAAACGGTTTGGCTTCTTCATGCGCACACCTTCCTCGATTACATCGACTCTGTTGATAGAATATACGTCTAGCGTAACATGCTGGTTCCATCAGCACCATACGCTCACCCAATGCCCGCCCAACGCCGGCGCGACGCTTGTCTCAACGCCCGCTCAACGCTACAATCTAAGATGTTGCAGGCAAACAAACCAAGCTAGTGGAAGCAAAGGCATATTTTATGGCGACCCCAAGCCCCTCCCTACTCAAAAAACGTGACGAAAAGGTGAAACCCCACCTCTCACAGTATGCGCCAGTATGGATTGTCGAAGAGACCTTCCTCCCCTCGGACGAAGCGCTGCTGTTCGAAGCGGTCTTTCAGCACAACCAATACGGTTGGGTAAAGCGCCGCTATCTCTATGACGGATTCAACGATGTGCTCTATCACAAAGGGCAGGTCATGGCCTCGGATGAGCTGGTGCTGTCACTTGAAGACAAACCGGCCTACATCATCCCCGACATTGCAGACATCCCTAACGCCTACGGCGGCTAAGCATAGGGCGATTTTACAAAGCGGGCGCACAGGTCAATCTCTGCGTCCGCTTTGTCTCTTCTATCAGCACATTCAGACCTCGCTGCTTGGAGCACGTTGCCCCGCACGCGCCTGCCCAAACACCTCCAGCAGTTGATCAGCAATCTGCGCCCAATCATAGGCCTGCGCGCGCTGATGAGCTGCTACACCCATCCGATCTCGAAGCCCACTGTCCTTCAGGATATCACGCATCCGCTCTGCCAGCGCCAGTTCATCACGAACCGGCACCAGATAACCGGTTTCTCCATCACGCACCAGATATGCCAGTCCACCCACATTAGAGGCAATCACCGGCGTTCCAGACGCCATCGCCTCTAATGCCACCATCCCAAACGACTCATAATCCGATGGCATCAACAGCGCCTCGGCAGCGCAGTAATACGCTGGCAGCTCTGTGTGGTCTTTCGCCCCAACAAAATCGACCCACGGCGCTACGCCCAGCTGATCGGCCAGCGCCGTCAAGCGCCGGCGCTCGGGATTACCCACCTCGCCCCCAACAATCGCCAAGCGCACACCGGTCAAATCTGATGGTGACACGGTCGCCATCACCCCAAGCGCCTTGATGATTGAATCAACCGCCTTCAGCGGCTCTAGCCGCCCGACAAACAGCAGCATCTTCTCACCATCGCGTAGGCCCACTTGCTCACGGGCCAGTGCGCGCGGCATCGGGGCAAATCGTGCTGCATCCACGCCCGGCGGCACAATCGACACCTTGCGCCGATCTGCCCGATACAACCAGAGCAGCTGTGCATACTCTGCCTGAGTTGCCCCGATAATCCGGTCAGCCCAGCGGATAATCTCCATCTCGTGCACCATGCGCGGGTCAACCCGAGGTACAGGCAGCGCCGAAATCCGGTTCTTCATCGCCCCAAGGGTATGAAACATCTGCACCCACGGGATACGCCAAGCCTCGCGCAGCTTCTCAGCAACCAAGCCGCTCAGCCAATAATGGCTGTAAATGATGTCATAACCGGCGTTGCGCAGCATCTCGAACTTATGAATCCCCTTCACAAACTGCGGCACATAGGCCTGCAATTCATCAGGATTCTTCAAGGCATATGGGCCGGCATCAATGTTGATGACGCGCACATGCGCCCCCAAACTGCGATCTACATCGGGCTGATGCGCGGCCTCGCGCCGTGTGAAAATGTCCACCCGTATCCCACGTCGGCCCAGCTCGCGCGCAAGCTCGCGCACGTACACGTTCATACCACCGGTCTTATAACCGCCCAACGTCGCCAATGGACTGGTGTGATAACTAATTAACGCCAGTGAACGAATACCCTTAGACACCACGACACCTCTTCACACCAGTGTTCAAGCCGTCAGCGCCTTCAACATATACAGCGGCTGATCAACCCCACCCATACGATACTTGTATTCTTCGTTCCCACGCAAAAAGTCGAAAGCGCGCACCCCGTTCTCTGCGGCCCAACGGATGAGATGGCACAACAGCACAATCCCCGGACTCAGCTGGCCATGGGCTGGGTTCAAACCAGAGTTATACACCATCACCCGCCCACCATAAACCAGATTGAGATAAGCCGCAATTGGCTCGCCCCGATAATCCAGAAAAGCCAGCTGAAGCCACCCATTGGCCAGCATATCCGGCATCACCGACATAAAAAAGGCCACGTGCTGCGGATTCTGCAAAAACACCGCCTTATCTTGGCTGCTCTGCGCCATCAAACGGGTGAAATCGGTCAATTGTGCCGCCAAATCATCCCCTTGCCCCACCACTCGCCAGCTCAAATCCTCGTCGGCATAAGCAAGGCGCATCTTTCGGCGCAGTTCATGGCGCTGCTTCTTGTCCAACCCCTCCAGATAGGCGTCCCAGCTGTCTCCCAGCGTAATCACCGGGCACACTTCCTGATCCGCAACTTCGGTGGTGCAACCACACTCCTCCAGACATCGCCGCAGTGTGACCAAGGTCGGCGATTCGGCACGCAAATTGCACAGGTTTACGCGGTCAAACTGATCACGCAGGCCCGTCATTGCACCGGCAAACGCCGCCACCACCTCGTCCCAATAGGCGCTATCGATGATGATGTCCACATAGTCCGTCACATCCACACATCCCACAGCACGCAGCACACGCTCGGCAGGGCCTGTCGTATCAATGAACAAAGGGGCAATCCCAACCAACACCCCATCTGCACTGCGCGCCGCCAACAACCGCAGTTCTCCGGGTTGATAAGCCATCCACCAGCGATACTGCCACTCCCACGTCAAAAACACCGTGTCGGTCGGGCTGCGACCAAGCAGGGTATTCCATTCCCCACGCAAGGCCTCAAACCCATCCACCGTGTCATAAATGCTGATATTCACAAACACACCCTCTTGGATGGCCATCAACTACCCTGTACCTGTCAGTACATCTTACCATTCACATGGAGAACGGACGCGCGTCCGTTATGACATCTTACGTTGCATCGCCGTGCTCAATTTGGCGAGAATGGTGTGCCGCTGTCGTCTTCCGGCATACTCAACATCGCTTGCAGCAGCACAATCTCACGCCGATACATCACTCGCAGCTCGTCCATCATCACCGTGAGGTTGACGGCCTCAAGCAGAGCTTGCCGCTGTCGATTATCAATGTCGTTGAGCAGCGCCGAGGCCAAAAACGCCAGTGTCGATGGGTCAGTCGGCAACGTACGTGAAGCCGGCTGAATCCGCCCCGCCTGCTCCAACACCTTCAGATAACGCGAAACGCTCCGAATCAGCCCTTGCACGCTGCTCTCCGCCACACTCTCCCCGTCCGGCAGCAGCGGCGCATACTCCACCACCCCCACCAGATACGGCTTATCATGCCGAAACTCGTGAATACGGAAACGCTCGCGCCCAACCACGATGATATTCATTCGCCCTTCTGGGAGGGGTTGAACCTGCGAAATATGCGCGCTTGTCCCTATCAAATACGGCTTTGGGGGGCTGCTGCTGCGCCCCTCCTCGGCTGCTCCCTGCTCCAGCAAAACTACCCCAAATGGGCTGTCTGTGCTGATGCAGTGATTAATCATGGCTTTATAGCGTTCCTCAAAGATGTGCAGCGCCAGCGGCTGAAACGGCATCAGCACAAGATTGAGCGGGAATAACGGCAGTTCAAACATGGCTTTTACACTTCGTCACGGGCTTAGCCCAACATCAGACAGCTATACTTAGATTATAGAAGTGCCTTATCCCCACTTGCCTCATTTACCTACTGAACGCTCATCAAAACCTTGTAAAGTTGACCAAAAGATTGCCATTCACACACAAAGGCATCCCACATATGCGTATCGTCGCATTTTCGATCAATCCATTATTCGCCGGAGCAGTCATGGGGGGTGCCCCCAAGCACCTTCAAAACATCGCTATTCACCTCGGCAAGCTCGGTCACCATGTCACCGTACTGTGTACCCGTGCCCCCCAATCCGACGGGCAGTCGTTTTTCTGGCATCCCAATGTCGAGGTCAAGCCGATCCTGCCCTATCACATGCCCTTCCCACAGCCTTACGCCATCAGCGCACATCAGATGGCTCTCATCCTTCAGGAGAAGGGTGATGCACTGTCTAGGGCCGACCGCTTTTATATGCACGATGGCGAGTTCTTGTTCCCGTTTGCCCATGCGCACATCCCAACTGTCGTCAGCCTTCGTGACAATGTGTACCCAGAAACCTTGCTGGGGGGCTATCTCTTTCAGGCACACCGTCTCATCCTCATCAGCGAATACTCACGCCGCTTTGCACAAGCCACTTTCGGGCGGTTCTTTAGCGATTTCAACCAACGCATACAAGTCATCCCCAACGGCCTCGATTGGGAGCGCTTCAAACCCACCCCGCCCGCCAACATCCTGCGCTACATCCCCTTCGACCCTTCGCAGCACACCATCGTGCTCCACCCCCACCGCCCAGAAGAATCCAAAGGCATCCTACAAACCATAGCCGTTACCGACCTGTTGGTCAACCACTATGGGCACAGCACCCTGCGCGTGCTTATCCCCCGCTGGATGGACACCCAAAACACCCCCGAGCTGCTCGATTTCTATCAGCGGATGCAAAACGCCATCACCACACGCGGCCTAACCGAGCATATCGTCTTTCACGATTGGATACCCCAACCGCTGATGCCAGAATATTACAGCCTTGGTGCAGTGACGCTGGCACTAGGCCATTTCGCCGAATCGTTTGGCAATGCCGTCTATGAATCACTAGGCTGTGGAACACCATCCATTGCAGCGCGCATCACCACTCACCGCGAGCTGCTCCCCGATGACCTATTGGACAAGGTGGATTTCGATGATGCTCACGACGCCGCACGCCGCGCCGATGACATCATCCGCAGCAAACGGCGCACCTCTCCACAAACCTTGGCATATCTGCGTGAACACTACGGCATCGAACGCCAGTTAGACGCCTATGCGCGCGCCATCCTCGATGCACAAGTCGCCGTCCCCCCCACCTATCGGCATCCACAGCGCAACGCACACACCCCACACGTCCTTGCGCCGTGGTGCTATGCCGCCCCCCGCGGCATCTATCACGACTTCCGCGCCGATTACACCGACCTCGGAGCACTGATGCAGCTGCTGAATGCTCAGCCAGAGGGCATCAGCCAAATTGACGCCGAACAAGCCGGTATCCCCCCTGCCGAATTCGAACAGCGCTACCGGGAGGGCTTTATTATCCCAGCCTACACTTAGCGCCCCTAAAAAAACACAGGCGCGATGGGGTATCCCATCGCGCCTAGTTTACTCTCACGCTACCGTGAAGGTCTTGTCTGTGCCGTAATAGTCTTGCCAGTGCGCGTTATAATGCGCAAACATGCGCTCAAGCCGGTCTTGCGCCAGTTCAATCAAACCCAGCTCAGCCATCAACCCACGCAAACGAGCGGCCTGCACCTGCGCCTGAGAGTCATCATGGGCCAACACCTCAAACTCGGCCAAAAAGCCATACCCCGCATTCTGGTCGATGCTGATAACGACATCACCAAGCCGATACGCCTCCCGTCGGCGTGACCATTTGGCCTGTATCTGATACCCCGCATCGATGACCAGCGTATCCAGCGCATCCAGCGTTACATCGTGTGCCTCAGCCTCAAATTCCAACCGTGTGATGCCGTTAGCACTGCTGGTGTCATCCAGTGCCGCCTTCACAATCAGCAGAACGGTCTGGTTCAACAGGCGTGTACGAACCGACGCCTTGCGCGCCCGCCCCACCATATCTGATAACGCCGCCGCGTTAACACGACTCAGCACGGTTTGGGCGCGCGCTGCCAGCGTTGGCAGCGCCTCCCCCACAAAATAATGATTGAGCTGCACGCTCGTCTCGCCCAAGACAGCGCCGCGTGCCAGCAGCGCCGTGCGCAGTGCATCCGCAGCAGCTCGCTCACCCAACAGTGATTTGATTTCGATCTCAACAGGCATCAGCTTTACCGCGAGACAAACTTGCCAAGGCGCTGAATTTCAATCTCGTAGTCGCCGCTGCCGTCCACGCTCACCACATTGATTTCATGCGAGCCGCTCTTGGCAATGATCAGTTGCGAAATACGGGCATCCAACCCATCCAAATCAGCTGCCTCGGTGCTGTGGTCATCATTGATAGCCAAAATGACCGAGTCGGGATCGAGCACTTGTACCTCGGGATCGAGATTTCCACTAACCTTGCGCACCGTGATGCGTACCACTTCTCCTGCTTCAAACTCGGCATACTGACGTGTCCGCTGCCGATAGATGGCCGATCCCGTCAGACGCTCAACGGTCGGTGTACCGGTCAAAAACCCATGCCGCTGAATCACCCAATCAAATTCACCCGCGGTGAATTCATCAATCCCACTGACCTCAAAAACATATTCCTGCGAGCTGTTGACGATGAACTGATAGATACGCGGGTCGGTAAAGCTAAAATACAGGTCGTAGGTCTCGTTATCTTCGTTAGAGACCACCAGATTCCCCGCCGCGTCATACATTGCGATTTCCAGATCGGTGTTCAAATCCGCAGCGACAGCCCCAACCGAGATGATTTCGCCCGCTTCCAACGGCAGGGTCAAACGTGCCGGTGTGCCGGCTTCCAGCACGCCCCGCTCCACATTCACCTGCCCAAGGCCAAACCCGTCAAGACGGCCCTCTTTCACGCTTACCGTGATTTCGCCGCTGCCCTCCAAATCACTGTCAATCCGCGCGATGTCCAGCAGATACTGCCCCGCCAACAGCAGCGTATCTTCATATACCGCATCCAGCGGCCCACCAGCTTCCAATGCGCCGGCATTATCCACAATAATGACCAGTTCGCGCCCCCACTGGTCTGTCAGGCGAAAAGCCGGGTCGGTGCTGTCTTGTGAGCGCGCGCTGATGCTTACCACACGCGGGCTGTCCAGCACCAAAAAGACCGGCACCACCCCTGCTTCCTCAGCCTCGGTCACCGTAACAGTCAAGGTCTCCCCCGGACGTATCACCGGGATGTCCTGTGCAACGCTCACCGTACTTGCCACAATCACACCCAATATAAGGCCCAATAGCCGTCGAAACATGGATAGTCCTCCCTAAACTGCCTATATCTCACACTGTTCTTACCCATCTTAGAGGTGTTAGCGGCAGCTGACAAGCGAAAATCACGGTCTCGACTAGGCAATCGCTTCAAAATCAGCCCTTGGTTCATGAGAGGGCAAAATGGTACGTAGGGGCGCATCGCGATGCGCCCATGACGTCGGGCAGTTCACAAACTGCCCCTACAAAACCCATCGCGATGTGTTTTGACCCTACCGGAAAATTTAAAGCGGTTACCCTGACGGTCTCGACTGGCAAAAGCGCCCCGATTTCCGCTACAATTCACCTTGTAATCAAGCCGTTAAGGCCCGCCGAGGAGCACACATATTATGGCGACCGATTCGCGCAAATGGTTTTATAGCACGCCAGAACCACGCCCTTACTATATCGAAGAGCGCGTCAATACCACCCTGTGGAAGAACCGTCTGCAAGGTCTGTATATGACCTGCACCCAGTGGACCGGCCCATACAAAATGGAAGGCAACTGGAACGGTATGCCCGTCCGGTTTGAATGGCAGCCGGGCAAATATTTCATCCTGACCAGCGGCGAAAAACGCAAAGAACTGATCGGCGTCATCCGCCAGATGCTGTTTGGCCTTGTCCCTGTGCTGGAATACGAAAGCCCCGAAGGCATGTACGTGGTCGAATGGCACACCGACGGCGGTCAAGAACGTTGGGCACAGATTCAGGGCAACCCGTCTTATCAGGGCCTGCGCCGCATTGCACGTCGCAGCGCCAACTAATCAAACCCCACTCAAAACAACGCGGCCTATGGTGAAACTGCCATAGGCCGCATTCGTGATGTCATCCAAAACACTGCACCTCTAAGCGCTTTCTTCCCCCAGCGCCATGGGTTGAAGTGAGGCGGTCAGCGCGTCTTTCAGGGTATCTACCGACGTCACCGCTGTGTTCAGATGATCCACCTCGCCAATCTGAATCGCTAACGCCGGGCGCTCTAAAACACCGCGAGCTGGAAGAAACTGTTTAATCGACTCACGGATGCGCTGTGCCAATCGCTCCTGTATTAGTCGGGCTTTATCCGGCACAGTGACCACCACAAATTCGTGATCTTGTAAATGACCGGCAAAGGTATCATTCAAGTCGAGATCGCGCAGCGAAGAACGCAGCATCACCGAGACAGCCCGAACCACATCGTTCTTGGCGATAAATCCGTACGCCTCCAGCCCAACCAACGTCAGCTGAACCACTGTCCACGGATGCTCGGCAATGATGGCCTGCTGAAGCTCGCGCTCTACAATCATCGGCTGAGGCAGTTCCGTCACCGGATGAATGGTATTGCGCATCTGCCCGCGCGCCAGCGCATTCCGCACCCGCAGGCGCAGCTCGTCAAGATCAAAAGGCTTGGTGATATAATCCAATACCCCCATCTCTAGCCCTTGCAAGCGATAAGAACGGTCGCGGCGCTCGGTGAGCAAAATCACTGGCATCTGGGCTGTTTTGGGGTTCTGACGCAGACGATTGACCACTTCATAGCCATCAAAATCTGGCAGGCGAATATCGAGCAGGGCCAGCTCAATCGGCTCGGACAGCGACAAATCTAACGCTTCTTGCCCGGTCGCCGCATGATGCACCACATAGCCCTCTTGCGAAAAGAAAGCCACGACCAACTCCGCCAGTTCGTAGTGGTCTTCAACGATTAGCAAATGGTGTCGATGTTCCAAGCGGCCTCTGACTGAAGTCCAGCAGGTTAGATGAGTGTGACGAGGTCTTTAACCGTGCGCGACACTTCTAGCAAGATTAACCCCAGACGGGCTTCCTTGCGTGCCAGCACAGTCAATACGGCTTCCTCACCGACGGCGTTTAGCAACACGTAGCCATTTTCGCCACGTACCTGCACTTGTTCCAATTCGCCACGGCCCAGTTCAGACGAGATACGTTCGCCCAGCGAAAGCATCGCCGCCGACATGGCGCTCACACGGTCTTCCTCGACACCTGCTTGCAGTGACGAGGCAATGCTCAGACCGTCTACGCTGACGATGACAGCTCCCTCAATATCGCCCGTCGAAGCCAGCAGTTCCCGCAGGCGTTCCAGCAGTTGGTCTGTACGTGTCTTACTCAAGGCGTCCAACTCCTTGTTGGGATAAGCGCAGTAGAAAGTTCAAAAGCATCTGATGGTCAAAACACGCCGTCATACTTTGTGCGTGGTTATTGTAGCCTAGTGTACCCAAAATTGCATGACTGTGTCCACAATTGTTATGGCCAACTTTTACCCCACCGATTTTGCCCTGCCCCCTCCCATCCCCATCTATTACAATGGGCCACCGAAGCAAGGGAGATAACCGTGACTCGAAAGCTCGCCATCCTCGCCCCCACGCTGGCGCTGGCAGCCCTATGCGCCATGCTGCTCAGCCCGTTGGCCACCGGCATCATGCCCGAAACTGCCGACGGCACGCTGCATCTCTATCGTGCCATCACGCTTCAACACGCCCTCAGCGAGGGGCAGTTGTGGGCACGCTATGTCCCCGGCATGGTCTATGGGTATGGCTCTCCCCTCTTCAATTATTACTCCCCCCTCTCGCTCTACCCCAATCTACTGCTCACCCTCGCCGGCCTCACCCCAGTGCAGGCTTGGTTGTTCAGCATGGCCCTATGGACTCTCGCTGCTGCCGGTGGGTTGTATGCGCTGGCACGCCGCTGGATGCCCCCTGCCGGCGCGCTGGTGGCCGCCGCCGCCTATGCTGCCGCCCCGTACACACTTTATGACGTCCTCTGGCGCGGCACCGTCTCCGAAATCGCTTCGCTGGCCGTACTGCCTTGGCTGATGTCTGCCATGCACGCCCTCGCCCAACGTCCCTCAAGATGGCGTTTTGCGCTCGTGGCCGTATGGGTCGCCCTCTTTATGCCGATGCACAATGTCATCACCCTGCATGGCGCAGCGCTGCTGGTCGCCTTCGGGGTTCTATTGGCCTTCACCCACCCCGACCGCTGGCGCACCCTGTGGCGGATAGGCCTTGCCGGCGCACTGGGTGCAGCGTTGTGCGCTTTCTTCTGGATGCCGGCCATCACCGAGACTGGGCTGGTCAAAATCGACGGTGTCACCGCCAATCTGCCCGAAATCGACGTAACGCGCAACCTTGCCCCACTTTCCGAGGCCTTCGCCATCCCATCCCCAGCCGACCCAACCCGCCAGCAGCCGCCGGCAGCAATAGCGCTTGGCTGGCCAGCCCTCCTGCTGGGCGCAGTCGGCCTTGCCGGCCTATGGCGCACCGGTCAGCGCGCGCTCAGCGCATTCTGTCTGGGTGGGATTGCACTGCTGCTGTTTATGAACACGCCGGCCTCTGCCCCCGTTTGGCGCGCCATCCCGCTCATCCAATACAGCCAGTTTCCCACCCGTCTGATTGGCCCAGCCAGTCTGCTGCTAGCCATCCTTGCTGGCGCAGGCGCACACACCTTGTTGACCAGCACCCGCACCACCCTGTGGCGCAGCGTGCTCTATACTGTCATGCTCGGCGCGATCCTCACCTATGCCATCCCCTACCTCTACCGCATCCCACTGCCCAATCTCGATCCACGCACCATCACAGACGCACAAGACTTCGAACGCCAGTCCGGCTACATCGGCACATCCTCATTTGGCGAATATGTGCCGCGCTGGGCCGAAACCCTACCCGATCCCAACGCACTCACCGACCGATTCGCCCAATCCACCATCATTCCACGCCTCATCGCGCCGCCATCCATCCAGATTGAGGCAGCAGACTGGGGCTTAACCCACGCCAACCTGACCCTATCAGCCAATCAACCCACCTCACTCACCTTTGACTGGTTCTACCTGCCGCAGTGGCAGGTCACCCTCAATGGTCAGCCTATTCCCACCTATCCAACCCCCTCAACCGGCCTGCTGGGCATCGACATTCCCGCCGGCACACACCAGCTCAGCATCCAGCTTGGCCAAACCACCATCCAGAACACAGCCACACTCATCAGTTTTGGCGCACTGATTATGTTGGGCGTACTTATATGGGTTTGGCCGCGCCTCAGCGTCATCTTCGGACAGGTCACAGCTAACACGCCCCGCACCCAACATCTCGCCGCCTCAGATGGCGTAAACCCCTACGTGCTTGCCATATTGGTTGGCATCGCCATGCTGCTGCTCAAGACACTGGTCATCGACCACATCGACTCCCCCCTGCGGACAGAGCGCTTTCGGACAGGCTATCACCAGTTAGACTCAGCGCCACAGCTGAACATCAACAATCAACTCACTTTCATCGGTCACCAGCGCGGCACATCGGCTCAAACACCGGCCGGCAGCTCACTCCGTTACGAGCTGTTCTGGTCTGCACGCGCCCCAATCCGCGAAGACTATCAAATCATCGTCAAGCTGCTCACCGCCGATGGCTTACGCGTTGCGCAAGTTGATGACCTCGCGCCTGCGGGCATCGGCACACGCAACTGGCTGACCGGATACTACCTTCTTGATACCGTAGACCTCCCCATCCCATCCGATACCCCGCCGGGTGAATACCGCATCGTGGTCGAGGTTTTCAGCTTGTCTAGTCAGCAAACCCTGCCGATCATCAACACTGTCGGCAACCCAGACGGCGTCACCATCCCTCTAGACCGTGTGGTCATCTCCCCTGCCGAACCTGCCGCAGCTCAACCAGTGCTCCTTGCACAATCCGACTCATTGGGCTTGGTCATGACCAGCGGCACGAATGAGGTAATCGGCGTCGGACAACCGTTAGAACTGCGCCTGACATGGCTGGCCCTAAAGGACATCACGGGGCAAGATACCGTGCTCCTAGAGTGGACACAAGACGGCATCACCCACGCCCAAACAGACGTTTCACCGCACAGCGGAGATGACATGCCTTGGCCCGCGGGACGTGTATATACCACACGCCATCTGGTTTACGTCCCCGCAGACCTCAACAGTGGCGAATATATACCCATCCTGCGCTGGGCAGACGTCGCGTTCCCACTGCCACCCATCACCATCACTGCGCCAGAGCGCCTCTATCAGCCGCCGGCAAATATGACCCCGATTGCAGACGCTGAGTGGACGGGTGGCATTCGCCTCATCGGTTATTTATTCGCCGAAAATGGCAGCTTGGCGCTGGTCTGGCAAGCAGATGCCCCCCAGAACCGCCCGCTTCGTCGGTTTGCCCACATCCTTTCAGATGACGACACCATCCTTCATGTCACGGATGGCTTCCCTGTCAGCTGGAGTCGCCCTGTCACCAGTTGGGCCGTCGGCGAAATCATCATCGACATCATCGACACTCCCCCACAGCCCGGGCAGCGTGTGCGCGTCGGTTGGTATCACCCCATCGACGGCCTGCGCCTGCCCATAAACACTACTGATCACTACGACTTTATCCCATCTATCCTAGCCACAGATACCCCCTAAACCCCTATGGATATTTCCCTTGTCTCCTCGTTCTACCGCGCACAAGCACATCTGCCAGCATGGGTTTCGCGCGCCGAGCAGCTCGCAGCAGTCGTCCAAAAAGCCGGCATCGCGCTCGAATTCATCATCGTCGCCAATGACCCTCAGCCCGAAGAAACCGTGCTGATGGAGGCCTTTGCTGCCCACGTCCTGAATGTGCACATCCTGAAC
>DAOUCZ010000146.1:0-10803 GCA_034431675.1 Anaerolineae bacterium
GCGCTATGACCGTCATCTGCATATCTACCGCGCGTTTTGTCTGGTCGCCGTCATTCTCTGGCGTGTTGACCGAATTTTGAAATGAGTTCTAAAAAGGAGAGAGATGATGGCGCTGTGTACAGGTTCATTCTGGTATTGTTTTATGCTGGCGCTCAAAAAGCGCCCAACCCGAGGGGGCAATACTGTTCCATGGGAGGAGTTGTCTCCTGAGGAGCAGGCCCACTGGAACAGGTTGGAACAGCTCATCTTTTCTCAATATGACGGTGCTGATGCTGTCGGTATTCAGGAGATGATTGATTTCTTTCACATTCAGCGGGCCGACTTTGTCAGTGATTTTGTGCAAAGCACCTTGCCCAATACCCGCCCTGACCTGATGAGCAGCTTACGCTTTGTTCCACAGGTAGAGGTCTCGTCGGGTGATGTCTCTGCCGGCCAAATCGAGAACGAATTGGCCGAACGCATCGAGTCGCTGTTGGTGCAGCATCCAACGCTAACCCAGAGCGAAATCAAGACGCTGGCGGTCAACGGTGTACTCCAGAACCTTGAGCCGGTGGTATCTCATGAGGTGGAAGTGCGGTTTACGCGTCGTCGCGGTGGGTGAGTTTTAATCATGAATCTGACGCTGATTGCCATTGGTTCTCGAGGGGATGTGCAGCCTTGTGTGGCCTTGGGTCGCGGCCTGTTGGAGGTCGGTTATGCTGTACGGTTCGTAACATTTGAAACCTTTAGGCCGATGGTGACAGCGCAGGGGTTGGCGTTTTGGCCCGTGGCTGGAGATGCTCAGGCCCTCACCCAGCAGGTGGTGGGGGCCAACGGCTTAAATCTTTGGCAGTCCTATCGTGCCATCATGAGGTCTTTTGGCTCGCTGACAGAGGCTTATGAACAGGCCTTGGCCGCGCCCGAACTGCGCCATTCTCAGCCAACTGCCGGGCGGGTTTTATGGCTACGACCTTGCAGAGCATTTGGGTGTGCCTTATATCGCGCTGTCGGTCATCCCACAAGAGGTTACGGGGGAGTGGCCGCTGTCGCTGCTGCCGATGCAGTTTTCGCTGTGGCGCACCTATAACCGCCTGACCTACGCATTGGGTCAGTAGATGGCGTGGCGACCTTTTTCGGCCTCTATCAATCGCTTTCGAGCGCTGCTTGACTTGCCATTGGCATCGTTTTGGTGGGGCAATATGCGGCGAATGTCTCGTCAGCGCATACCGGTTGTGCAGGGCTTCAGCCGGCATGTTATCCCTGTGCCCCCAGAATGGGGTGCGCATATCCATACCACGGGCTATTGGACGCTGGATGAGTCCGGATGGAGTCCATCGGAGCGGCTTCTGGCATTTCTAGAGGCTGGTCCTGCTCCTGTGTTTATTGGGTTTGGCAGTATGCCTGTGCCAGACCCGCAGCAAACCACGAGGTTGATTGTGAAGGCGTTGGCCGATAGTTGACAGCGCGGCTTGCTGCATGCGGGGTGGGCGGGGTTGGGTAACACAGACCTGCCAGAGACCATCTTCTTGCTCGATTATGCGCCATATGCGTGGCTGCTGCCGCGTATGGCTGCGGTGATTCATCATGGCGGGTCGGGGACGACAGGCTTTGCGCTGCGATCGGGCGTGCCTTCGATGGTTATCCCGTTCACGTCTGACCAACCCTTTTGGGGGTGGCGCTCGCACAAGCTGGGAGTTGGCCCTGCGCCCATACCCTTTACACGCCTCACGGCAGCCAATCTGACACAGGCCATCACGCATTTGGTCAGCGAGTCAAGTTTTGTGCAGCGCGCCGCTCACTTGCGGATGCTGATGGCCGACGAGGCCGGCGTGCCGACTGCCGTCGCGGTCATTGACCGCACCCTGCGCGGTGGACAGCCCACCCCGTAACTCACGACAAATGCGACCTGCCAAAGGTGACACCTGTTACTACGAAGTGACAGGCTTTCACGCCATGATGAGGATGTATCGTCAAAAAATGAAAGGTTTTGGGCGGCATCATGGCTGTGGAACACGAATGGATGACTTTGGATGGCAACGAGGCAGTCGCCCGCGTCGCATATCGATTGAGCGAAGTGATTGCGATTTACCCCATTACCCCATCATCCGCAATGGGGGAGTGGTCCGACGAGTGGGCGTCGGCGGCCAAGCCCAATCTGTGGGGCACAGTCCCGCGTGTGGTGGAGATGCAGAGCGAGGCCGGCGCAGCGGGCGCGGTGCACGGCGCGCTTCAGGCCGGCGCGCTGACCACCACGTTCACCGCCTCGCAGGGGCTGCTGTTGATGATCCCCAACATGTATAAGATTGCTGGGGAACTGACGCCGGCGGTGTTTCACGTGGCGGCGCGGTCGCTGGCAGCACAGGGTTTGTCGATTTTTGGCGATCACAGCGATGTAATGGCGGTTCGTGCCACAGGATGGGGGCTGTTGGCCTCGGCGTCGGTGCAAGAGGCACACGACTTTGCGCTGATTGCGCAGGCCGCCAGTTTGCGCGCGCGCGTGCCGTTCATCCATTTTTTTGATGGCTTTCGCACTTCACACGAGGTCAACAAAATCCGCCTACTGCGCGATGAAGACCTCGCCGCACTGATGGACGAATCCCTGATTAGCCAGCACCGTCAGCGCGCCCTCAGCCCAGACCGCCCGACCCTGCGCGGTACAGCTCAGAACCCCGATGTGTATTTTCAGGCGCGCGAGACGGTCAACCCGTTCTATGAGGCCTGCCCGCAGATTGTGCAGCAGGTTATGGATGCCTTTGGCGCACAGACGGGCCGACAGTATCGCTTATATGAATATGCCGGCGCGCCAGATGCTGAGCGGGTGATTGTGCTGATGGGGTCTGGGTGCGAAACAGCTCATGCCACCGCTGATGCATTGAACGCACTAGGGCAGCGTGTGGGCGTCTTGAAGGTGCGCCTATATCGCCCGCTGGATGCGACGCAGCTGGTGGCGGCACTCCCGCGCAGTGTTCGGTCGATTGCGGTGCTTGACCGCACCAAAGAACCCGGTAGTCTTGGCGAGCCGCTCTATCTGGACGTGGTAGGGGCGCTGCACGAGGTTTGGGATGGCGATGCCCTGCCGCGCGTGATTGGCGGGCGCTACGGCTTGTCGTCCAAAGAGTTTACGCCGGCACATGTCAAAGCGGTGTTTGACCATCTGGCGCAGGCCAAGCCGCGCAATCATTTCACCGTGGGCATTCATGACGATGTCACCCATACCAGCTTAAGCGAAGACCCCGACTTTTCGATTGAGCCAGAGAGCGTGATTCGTGCGGTGTTTTATGGCCTTGGCGCAGATGGCACAGTGGGGGCAAACAAGAACTCGATTAAGATTATCGGCGAGAACACCGATAACTATGCACAGGGCTATTTTGTGTATGACTCCAAAAAATCGGGGTCGATGACGGTCTCGCACCTGCGCTTTGGGCCAGACCCCATCCGTGCACCTTACCTGATTACACGGGCCAACTTCACCGCTTGTCACCAGCAGACCTTTTTGGAGCGCCAAGACATGCTGACCGAGGCGCTGCCCGGCAGCGTGTTCCTGCTCAACACCCGTTATGGGCCAGACGAGGTGTGGGATAAGCTGCCGCGAGCCGTGCAGGAACAAATTTTGCGCAAGCATCTGCGCCTATTCGTCATTGATGCCTACAGCGTGGCCAAGCAGAGCGGTATGGCTGGGCGCATCAACACCGTGATGCAGGTGTGTTTCTTTGCTATTTCGGGGGTGCTGCCGCCAGACGAAGCGATTGCAGCCATCAAAAAGACCATCGAAAAGACCTATGCCCGCAAGGGTGAGGCGGTGGTGGCGATGAACCTGAAGGCGGTGGATGACACGCTGGACAACCTGTTTGAAGTCACACAGTTTGGCGAGCTGACCGGCGGCCCAACCCTGCCGGCTGTAACGGCAGACGCGCCAGCTTTTGTCCATGATGTATTGGGGGCAATGATTGCCCGACGGGGTGACAGCCTGCCGGTCAGTGCGCTGCCGGTGGATGGGGTCTACCCGACGGGCACGACGCAATATGAAAAGCGCAATCTGGCCGAAGAAATACCGGTCTGGGATCCCGACATCTGTATTCAGTGCGGCAAATGCGCCATGGTCTGCCCACACGCCACCATCCGCATCAAGGCCTATCAGCCAGAGCTGCTGGCCGAAGCACCGGCCACCTTCAAATCGACTCCCGCGCGCGATACCGAGTGGAAGGGGATGCAGTACAGCATTCAGGTCGCCCCAGAGGACTGCACCGGCTGCGGCATCTGCGTGGACGTGTGCCCGGCCAAGAACAAATCAGCGCTTAACCAAAAGGCGTTGATGATGACCCCGCAAGCCCCGCTGCGCGACCGTGAACGCATCAACTGGGCGTATTTCCTGTCGCTGCCAGAGCTGGATCGCGGGCTGATTAAGCCGACCAGCATCCGGCAGCAGCAGGTACAGCAGCCGCTGTTTGAATTTTCTGGCGCGTGCTCTGGCTGCGGCGAGACGCCTTATATCAAACTGATGACACAGCTGTTTGGCGACCACACTGTGATTGCCAATGCTACCGGCTGCTCGTCGATTTATGGCGGCAACCTGCCGACCACGCCATACACCCGCAACGCTGACGGGCGTGGGCCAGCATGGGCCAACTCGCTGTTTGAAGATAATGCCGAATTTGGGTTTGGCATCCGCGTGGCGCTGGATAAGCAGGCCGAGCAGGCGCGCGAGCTGGTGGCCCTGCTGGCCGAGGACATCGGCAGCGACTTGGCCAACAACCTGCTGAGCGCTGCACAGCGTGACGAGGCCGACATCACCGCGCAGCGCGCGCGGGTGGCCGAACTAAAAGCGCGCCTGTCTGGGCTGACATCGCCAGAGGCACGCCGCCTGCTAGACCTCGCTGATGGGCTGGTGAAGCGCAGTGTGTGGATTGTCGGCGGCGATGGCTGGGCCTATGACATCGGTTTTGGCGGGCTAGACCATGTGCTGGCCAGCGGGCGCAACGTGAAGGTGCTGGTACTGGACACCGAGGTGTATTCCAATACCGGCGGGCAGATGTCTAAATCGACCCCGCGCGCAGCGGTGGCCAAGTTTGCCGCAGGGGGCAAGACTGCTGCCAAGAAAGACCTAGGCATGATGGCGATGACATATGGCAATGTGTATGTGGCGCGGGTGGCGTTGGGCGCAAAAGATGAGCAGACGCTGCGCGCGTTTATTGAAGCAGATGCTTATGACGGGCCAGCCCTGATTATCGCCTATTCGCACTGCATCGCGCATGGCATCCCGATGAATTCCGCGCTCAAGCATCACAAGGCGGCTGTCGATAGCGGGCAGTGGTTGTTGTATCGCTATAACCCTGACCGCGCCGCTCACGGCCAAAACCCACTGATTCTGGACTCGCGCGCACCCAAGCTGCCGCTCAAGGACTATCTGCACATGGAAAATCGCTTCAAGATGCTGGAACTGAGCGACCCTGCCGCCGCTGCGACCTTGTTTGCCGAGGCTCAGCGCGATGTGGATGAGCGTTGGGCGTATTACGAATATCTCGCAGCTCGCCCATTCAGCCCCAACGGAGGAAAACCGTCATGAACTTGCAAACCGATTACCTCGGTCTGACCTTGAAGTCGCCGTTGGTGGCCTCGGCCTCGCCGTTGTCAGAGAAGTTAGAGAACATCAAACGACTGGCTGAGGCTGGCATCGGGGCGGTGGTGCTGTATTCGCTGTTCGAGGAGCAGCTGCGGCGCGAGCAGTTGGCGCTGCATCATTACACCACCTACCACAACGACAGCTATGCCGAGGCAACCTCTTACTTTCCCGAGCCGGCGCAGTTCCAGACCGATTCGAGCGGTTATCTGGAGCTGATACGGCAGGCCAAGGCCAGTGTGGATGTGCCGATTATCGCCAGCTTGAACGGGACGCATCTGGGGAGCTGGAGCAAGTTTGCCCAGCAAATTGAGCAGGCCGGCGCTGATGCGTTGGAGCTAAACCTGTATGCCATCCCAACTGACCCCGAGCAAGCCGGCTGGCATATCGAGCAGGATTATGTGGATGTGGTCAAGACGGTGAGCGAGGCAGTGAAGATACCGGTGGCGGTGAAGCTTAGCCCGTTTTTTAGCAATATGGCCAACATGGCCAAGCGTTTTGCGGCGGCTGGCGCGCGTGGGTTGGTGCTGTTTAACCGCTTTTATCAGCCAGATATTGACCTTGAGGCGCTGGAGGTGAAGCCCAATGTGCTGTTGAGCACCCCGCAGGCGCTGCGTCTGCCGCTGCGCTGGATTGCTATCCTATATAAGCGGATACAGGTCGATTTTGCGGCCACCAGCGGCGTGCACACCGGCGAGGATGCCGCCAAGCTCCTGTTGGCAGGGGCCAACGTCACCATGATGGCTTCGGCTCTGCTGCGCCATGGCATCGACCATGTGCGGACAGTGGAGGCGGGGCTGCGGGCGGTGATGGAGCGCCACGAATATGAGTCGGTGAGGCAGATGCGCGGGGCGCTCAGTCAGGTTCACAGCGAGTCGCCGGCGGCTTTTGAGCGGGCGCAGTATCTGCGGGCCATCACGCATTATCACTTTGACTGAGATAGCAAAGTCCCAGCAGCATCGGCAGGTGCGTCCTGCCGATGCTGTTCGATTATGCGTTTGCAGGTGTTTTTGTGCAGTGGGCGTAATAATAGGGAAGACCTCGTCGTCCGTGATGTGGGCACGGAATGCCGTGCCATGACAGCCGATATGGAGGCAGCCGCTGATGACCGACATCCGTTTGGATGATTTGCAACCGGTAAACAACCCTGAGCACAAGCGTTTCGAAATCCGCCTTGGGGAAGAGGTGGCGATGATTGAGTATCTGCTGCAAGGCGCAAACATCACCATGCACCACACCGAGGTGCCGCCGGCCTTTGAGGGCAAAGGGATTGCTGGCAAGCTGGCCAAGTTTGCGCTGGATTGGGCGCAAGAGAACGGCTATAAGGTCAATGCCCTGTGCCCCTATGTGAAGGGCTATGTGGCCAAACACCCCGAATATCACGCCAATTGGTATTACGGTACTGTGTGTTTGAGTATTACGGAGTGGGTTAAATATCCCACACCGCTTGGCCTTGCAAGATGCGGTGAAGCTGCTCTGGAAAGCGGCGCGAGTCGAGGGGTTTGCCGATAAAGCTGTCGAATCCGGCGCGGCGGGCAGCGTCGATTTCGCTGACGTGGACGGTATAGGCCACGACGGGAACGCCGCTCATGCTGGGGTTGGCCTTGAGGTCTTGGAGGACATCAAAGCCGCTGCCGTTGGGGAATTCGATGTCGAGAAACACCACGTCGGGCCGCACGGTTTCGATGGCAAAGCTCACTTGCTTAAGGGTTTGTACGGCAGTGACCATCAGGCCGTGCTGGGTGAGCAGCATCGACAGGACGTCGAGGTTGCCGCGGTTGTCATCGATGATGAGGGCTTGTTTGGTGGTCATGCGGGCTGTCCTTTGTGCGCTGCGCGTGTGCCGTGGATAGAAATGACGGGCAAGCATAAGCGTTCGGGTGGCAGATGGATAGGGGTGTATTTAGGTGATTTGCCAGATTTCGGCGCCTTGCAGCACCTCGATCAGCTGGGTGGTGAAGCGTTGGATGTTGATGGGTTTGCTGATGAAGCCGTTGAGGCCTTTGGCTTTGGCGCGCGGGATTTCGATTTCGGGGTCAGAGGCCGATACGATGACCACCGGCACATGATGAAAGTGGTCGGCGCGGCGCAGGGCATCGAACACCTCGTAGCCAGAGACATTGGCCGGCAGCATCAGGTCAAGCAGGATGAGGTTGGGGTTGAAGGATTTGATTTTGGGGATGACGGTTTCGGCAAAGCCCCAGCGGTCAAATTCGACCTCGGCGCCAGCGTGCTGAAGCAGAATTTGCACCACGCCGCGGTTGCGGGCGTCGTCTTCGATGTAGAAAATGCGCTTGCCTTGCAGGGTGTTCGTCATAGTTGAGGTCCTCTGTGTTGTGTTGCGGTTAGGCGATATGCCAGACCGATTCGCCGCGCATGATGCGGTCGATGAGGGCAGGAAAACTCTGGAGGCTGAGGGGCTTGGCAATAGCGCCGTCGAACCCGCTGGTGCGCAGCTGCGTGACTTCTTCGTTCATCACACTGGCGGTGAGGGCCACAATGCGCGAGGTGGCAAAGCGTGGGTCGGCCCGCAGCTGAGCCAGCATGGCGAACCCATCCATAGGGGCGACGTGAATATCGAGCAAAATCAGGCCCGGGACAGGGGTGAGGGTGTTGATGCGGGCCGCAAAATTGGCGCTGTCCTCAAAAATGGTGAGGGCTTCGACATGGGGGACGCGCTGCATCATCATACGCATCACCTCGCGGCTCATCGAGTCGTCTTCGACATACAGGCAGTGGGTGGTGTCGGTCATGCGGGTTAGGCCTCGACGCTTTCGAGCAGCTGCGCCTTGAGCGCCGGGGCTTCGATCGGGATGGTGAAGTAGAAGGCAGCTCCTTCGCCCGCTGCGCTTTCGACCCACAGCCGCCCGCCGTGCGCCTCGACAAGCCGCTTGCTGATGGGCAGGCCAAGGCCGGTGCCGCCGGCGTGCCGGATGCCGGTTTCGGTCTGGCGGAAGGGTTCAAAAATCACGTCGTAGTCTTGCTCAGCGATGCCCGGGCCGGTATCGATGACGGCAAACAACACCTCACCACCGCGGTGCTTGACCGAGAGGGTGACGCTGCCCTCTTCGGTAAATTTGGCCGCATTGCTCAACAGGTTGAGCAGCACCTGCCGGATGCGGCGGCGGTCGCCCAGCAAGGCGGGCAGGTCGGCGTCGATGTCGCGGACAAAGTGGACTTCGGGCTTCTCGGCCAGCAGGCTTTCGGCAGTGGCGATGACGGTGTTCAGCTCGTTTTTCAGGTCGATGTCGCTCTCGACGAACAACTTCATCATGCCCGATTCGATTTTGGTCATATCCAGCACATCATTGATGAGCGAGAGCAGGTGACGCCCGCTGTCGATGGTCTTGTTGAGGGCGTCCACCTGTGCATCGTTGACCGGTCCGAGCATCCCGAGCGCTACGAACTCGGTGAAGTTGAGGATGGCATTGAGCGGGGTGCGCAGCTCGTGGCTCATGCTGGCCAAAAACTGGCTTTTCATGGTATCGACGGCGCGCAGCTTTTCGGCCACCTCGACCTGTTCACGGTAGAGGGTTTCCAGCTCGGCACGGGCTTTTTGTACTTGAATGAAGGTGCGGCGGGCAAGGATGTTATCTGCGAGGCGGGGGGCCAGCTCGGTGATTTGTTCGCGCAGGTCACGGTCGAACTCCTGCACTTCTGACCAGCTGAAGGCCAGCAAACCTTGAAGACGTCCGGCGCTGCGCAGCGGCACGATGATTTGGGCGTAATAGCCAAAGGTCAGCACAGCGGCACGGGCTTCATCGGTCAGGCCCGGGGCGGTCAGCACATTGCCGGTGAAGGTCGGGTCGGCGCTGGCAAGCACGTTGCCCAGCTGCTCGATGGGGAAATAGGTGGGGACGCCCTCCAGCGGCAGAGGCTTGCCATCGCTGCCGCGCATGGCCACAAGGTCAACCCCGACCAAGGTATCATCCACTTCGCGGCTGTATGACAGGGCAAGGTGCAGCGGCGGCTTGGCAAACCGCAGCGGGCTGAGCGCATCCAACAACTGCTGCTCGTCCTGTGCCAGCGTCATACGGCGCGCGATTTCGGCCATGGTCTCAAGGCGCTGGTTCTGGCTCTGCACGGCTTTTTCGGCGCGTGCACGGGCTGTGACATCGCGCACCAGTATCAGCGTGCCGCTGTGGTCGGCACTGCCGTCTTTGAGCGGGGTAATGCTGACGGTGTAATACAGCGGCAGGTCGGTTGATCCAAGCTGAACATCAAAGACGTGGTCTTGCTCCAGCTTATCCAGCGGCATCCACGGTAGGACAGGCATGACAGGCTGACCGATGTGGCTGTTGTGCAGCCCCAGCATCTGGCGCGCTGCCGGGTTGAAATCGACGATGCGCTGCTGTGCGTCCAGCGTCAGCACCCCGTCACGGATGACCTCGGCCACGCGCTCACGGGCCACCGGCACAAGGTCGAACAGGCGGTAGCGTGTGATGGTGGCCAGAACGATGAGGCCGCTAAATCCAAAGCTGAGCGGAGAGATGTCGCGCTGGCCCAGCACCTCAAAGTCACTGACAAAGACCGTGATAAAGCTGATTGCAACTGGCAGTGCCAGCCCCACGGACACCCAAATCATCTGCCAGCGGAAGACCCCGCGCGAGATGATGATGCGCCGGCCCAGCAGCACAAAGCTGGTGAAGGTCAGCAGGTAAGAGTAGATGACGACCCAGTACAGCGCATTGGGGTAATCATATTGCAGCGCGCCAAACGGGGTTTGTGGAGAAGGCGGCACCAAACGGGTATTGATACGCGACAGCGGGCCGAATGGGTCGAGATAGAGGATGGCGGTGTAGATGACTGGCACAGCCAGCAGGGCCGCCCAGCGCCATCCCACGCGCCGCAGATTGGCCCGTCCGTACTCGCGGGCGAAAATGTACATGGCGGCAGGGATGCTAAAGATGCCGATGGATTGTGCTGCATCCCAGAACGCCTTACCGGCAAGGTCTTGGCTGAGCATCTCATTGATGTAGCCCAGCGTCCAGATGGCCTGAAACAGCGACAGCGCGGCAAAGGTGCCTGCACCGGCAAATCGGCGCTGACGCCATGCAAGCCCTGCCACCAACAGCGACATCAGCAGGGAAGCAAAGCATAGAAAGAAAAAGACGATGGCTTCGTTGGTCATCATAGGGGGAAAAGACACCTCCATCACGGGCTTATACGGTTAAGCATAAGGCCATTCACACCACCTGAGAGCTGGC
>DAOUCZ010000147.1:0-12077 GCA_034431675.1 Anaerolineae bacterium
GCCCCCCAAACGCGCCCCCAAGCAAGACGCTCCCAAACCCGCCCCACGTCAGCGCCCTCAAACCGCGTGGGAGGTGCTCGGCATCGCCAAAACCACCAACCACGACCACATCAAACCGGCCTACCGCCGCCTTGCACGCCGCTATCACCCCGACCTCAACCCCGCCCCCAACGCCCATGACATGATGCAAAAAATCAACAACGCCTATCAACGCATCCTCGACGAATTGGGCGATACTCCCCCCCGCCCATAAGCCCAAACTCCACAGCAACCATCCGCCGTTGATGAGATTGCACATTTCTAACCTTTAGGTCTATACTGTCTAATAAGCCGTTCATCTTTAGCGCAAAAGACAGGTTGCAATGTCCTTCTCGCCTTATACCACCCCCGAAGAAGTGATGGGTGTGACCAGCGCACTGCTGTCACAGCTGACCAGTGTCCCCACCCACGAAGGCATCCGCCTGCTGGTGGAGCAGATGGCGGCCTATGCCAAAGCCCCCGACACCCTGTTATACCTGTGCCAAGACCTCGCGCAGGTGCTGCGCCCCAACGGGCATCACCCCGAAAGCGAACGCCGCATCTCGGCGGTATTGGCATGGGCCGAAACGCTGGGCACAGGGCTGCACGACGCTGCGCCCATCCAGCACACGGGAAAAAACGCCGTGGTGCTGCGCGACAAAGACGGCCTCATCGGCGTTCTCATCCTCCCCATCGAGCCAGCGGTGTTCTCCTCCGCGCCGTTTTCGATCCTACTGGGCCTGCTCAATCTGACCGCCGCTAAACTGCGCGCCGAAGATGCCCGCACCCGCTATATCCAAAACCAAGACCAATTCGTCACCGACTTTGTGCACGACCTGCGCACCCCGATGACCGTGGTCAAAAGCACCGCCGACATCGTGGACAGCGGCCTCATCCGCAGCGGCGACACCACCTATAGCAAAATGCTCAAACGCATCATGGCCAACATCGACGCCATCAGCGAACTGTTGGAGCACGTGTTCGTGGCCGGCATCTACGACCCAGACACCGGCAAATACACCCTGATTCGCGAGGCCGTCGATTTGGAGGGCATCATCGGCATCATCGGCAAAAACCTCACCCCGACCGCCCAGAAAAAAGGCCTGACCCTCACCATCGACCTGCCCCACAGCTTGCCCATCCTGAGCGCCGACAAGAGCATGCTCACCCGCGCCATCACCAATCTGGTAGACAACGCCGTCAAATACACCAACGAAGGTGAAGTGACCGTCAAAGCTGAGCGGGTTGGCGAAGCCATCGTCATTTCGGTGCGCGATACCGGCGTCGGCCTCGGCGAAGAAGCCAAGCGCCACGTCTTCGACAAGTTCTATCGCGATAACAACCGCAAACACAACAACATCAAAGGCACGGGCCTCGGCCTATTTATCGTCCACAGCACCGCGGTGCATCACGGCGGGCGGGCATGGGTTGAAAGCGAAGTGGACAAAGGCAGCACGTTTTACCTCTCCCTGCCGCTGCGCGCGCCAGAACCCGCCGCACCCCCCAGCGCCTAACACGCCACCGCCCTTTTTTATCTTTTAGCCGCCCAACTCAGCCAAGCAGACACCCGCATATGCCCATCCAAGCCCTGCCAGACCACGTGGTGGCGCAAATCGCCGCCGGCGAAGTCGTCGAACGTCCAGCCTCGGTCGTCAAAGAACTGCTCGAAAACGCGCTGGATGCCGGCGCAGGTCATATCATCGTCGCCACACAAGGCGGCGGCCAAAAGCTCATCCGCGTCAGTGATGACGGCAGCGGCATCCGCGCCCACGAGGTCGAGCTGGCCTTTGGACGCCATACCACCAGCAAGCTGCGCACCGCCGAAGACCTGCTCACCCTGCGCACCCTCGGCTTTCGCGGTGAGGCGCTGTGCAGCATCGCCTCGGTCTCGCATGTTACCTGCCTCACCCGCCACCGTGACGAACCCAACGGACTGCGCCTGCGCCTCGAGGCCAGCACCGTTACCGCCAAGCAGGCCGCCGGCGCGCCCGCCGGCACGGTCATTACGGTCGAAAACCTGTTTTATAATGTGCCAGCCCGCCTGAAGTTCCTCAAAAAAGAAGCCACCGAAAAACGCCAAATTCAGCTGATTGTCATGCTGTATGCCATGGCCTATCCCCACGTGCGCTTTACACTGGAGCAAGACGGACGCGAGGCCTTCCGTGCCAACGGCAGTGGCAAGCTGGCCGATGTGCTGGTCGCCGCCTATGGGGTGGATACCTTCAAGCAGCTGCTGCCTATCGAAAGCGCGCTGAACGGCATCCGCGTCACCGGATATACCACCCGCCCAGATACCCACCGCGCCATTCGCGATCGCATCCACATCTTTGCCAACGGGCGTGCCATCCAAGACCACAGCCTCGTGCGGGCCGTCACCGAAGCCTACCGCGGCCTGCTCTCCGAAGGGCAGTACCCCGTCTCGGTGCTGATGGTGGATGTCCCGCCCGAAGATGTCGATGTCAACGTCCATCCCACCAAAGCCGAAGTGCGCTTCAAAGACTCCGGTGCGGTGTTTCAGGCCATCCAGCGCGCCGTGCGCGAGTCGGTCATCGGGACGGCGGGTATCCCCGTCCCAGCCCCACAGCGCCCCGTCTCGCCCGCCGCCAGAGCAGGTTTATCGCCCTCGCCCGCCCGTCTTTATCCGCCGCGCATCACCCCCGATGACGACGTCCCCAGCGACATTCCCAATGAGGATGCACCCGAGTCCGATGACGAACCCGACGTCTCACACATCCCCGAGGGACTGGGCCTGCCAGAACACCCCAGAACACTGCCGGTGCTGCGCGTGCTGGGCCAGATGGGCCAGCAGTATATCATCGCCGAAGGGCCTGCCAGCATGTTTTTGATTGACCAACACGCCGCACATCAGCGCGTGTTGTATTACAGCATCACCAGTCGCATCGAAAGCGGCACGCCCATCCCCCTCACCGAAGATGTTGGCGGCATGGCGCGCCTGACGCCGGCACAGGCCCGTCAGCTCGAAGACCTTGCGCCGGTGCTCTGCCCGCTGGGGCTGTCCATCGAAGCCTTTGGGCCAAACGTCTACCGCGTCGCCAGTGCGCCGCGCTTTCTGGCCGGCCTCGACGCCGAAACCGTGATACACGCCGTGCTGCGCGCCATGTTCACCCCCACCCCAGACATCACCCATGCCGTCCTCGCTGCCCTATGCAAGCTGGGGGCAGTACAGGTCGGCACACCGCTGTCATCCACCGAGCAGCAAAGCCTCATCCGCGAGTTAGAGCGCACTTACGACCCGTTCACCGCGCCAGATGGCTCAACAGTGCTGATTGAATTGACCAGTGAGCACCTCGCCCGCGAGTTCCGCCGCCGCCCCTAGACCCGAATGCCCGCAGCACGTGCGCGGTTCAAGATCGCCTGCGCCGCCCGAATCATCGGCATATCCACCATCTTGCCCTCAAAGGTAAAGACGCCTACGCCGGCGGCCTGCTGGGTGTCATGCTCGGCAATCATGCGGCGAGCACGGTCGATTTGTGCAGCGGTCGGGGTAAACACCTGTTGGATAGGCAGAATCTGGCGCGGGTGAATGGCCAGCTTGCCGGTGTAGCCCATCTGCATGGCACGCTCAGCATCGGCCACCAGCAGGGTCTCATCGGCCTTGACATCGATAAATGGGGTGTCGATGGCTTGCAGACCAAAGGCTTTGGCATGGGTCACCACCGCGCTGCGCGCATAGAACCCTTCCCACCCCTCCACCGTGCGGACAGCCCCCATGTCCCCCGCAAGGTCTTCTGCGCCAAAGGCCAGCGCTTGCAGGCGCGGCACAGCCCCCGCGATGTCACGCAGGTTCACCACCCCCAGCGCGGTCTCCACAATGGCAATCACGCCGATGGAACAGTGAGGCCACCCCTGCCGACGCTCGGCCTCAGTCAGCCAGTCATCCAGCTGATGCAGGTCTGCCGCCTGCTCCACCTTGGGCAGCACATAGCCATCAGGCCGCCCGCCGATGGTGGCCTCAAAATCGGGCCGGCACAACGGTGTCGAAACCGGATTGAGCCGCACCAACCGCTCTGACCGGCCAAACTGCACCGTGCGCAGCGCATCGGCGATGCTGTCACGCGCGGCCTGCTTGTTGTTCAAAGCCACGCCGTCTTCCAAGTCCATAATCACCGAATCAACGTCTAGACCAGCGGCTTTGTCAATTTTTTTGCGGTCATCTCCGGGCATAAACAACAACGCCCGCCGTATCGAAGTGGACATAACCATCCCCTACTTTTCGCCTAAGTCAGCACTCTGTCTATATGTTATCATGTGCGCCGAATAAACATGGGAGGTCTCATGCGGCGGATTGGTATCATCATCTTACTCGGCATCATCAGCGGGGCATGTACCCCCATCCCCGATGCAAACGCGCCTCTCCCCACCATGCTGCTGCTCCCCACCCAACCACCCCCCACCCCAACATCCATCTCACTGCTTGACCAACAGGCTTCTCCGCTTGATTACAACCTTGCGGTCAGCGGGCAGCTGGGCAGCGCACAGCAGGACATCTGGGCCTTTGACGCCCAAGCCGGCGACTCGGTGCAAATTCGCACCATCAGCGCCGTCCCCCTCCAGCTAACGCTTTATACCGCCACCGGTCAGCACATCACCAGCGGCACTGCCTCGATAAGCGCGGTCATCCCCACCAGCGGCCTCTACCGCCTCACCGTGACCAACGGCACAGACCCCATCACCTATGAGCTGGGGCTGACCAGCGCCCTGAGGCCGGCAGCAGCGCCCCCCACCCTGACACCGATACCGGTGGTGGTTGGTGTGCCCACCCCCACGCCGGCGCTCATCAGCAGCGGGATATTCATGGCCGTCCTCACCAGCGGCCAAACCGCACCCGGCACGTTCGGGATGGCCAGCGCGCCGCATGTCTACAGCTTTGAAGGAGCACTGGGCCAATACATCCGCCTGTATATGACCCCTGTCAGCGGCGCGGCACGCCCGCGCCTGTCGCTCATCAGCCCAACTGGCGAAATCCTCGCCAGCGACATGGGCAGTGACAACGGCAGCAGCGCCCGTTTGCTCAATATCCCCGTCACCCAAACAGGTACATATACCGTACAGCTGGACAGCGCCGGCAACCCGGGCACGTACACCCTGCGCCTAGACCTCACCGATGCCCCCATCCCCATTACCCCCACGGTGCTGGTCAGCCCGACCGCCCCGCCCGAAACACCGGTGCTCACCCCCGATTACCCGCAGGCCGAGCGTGGCGTGCGCCTGTCGCCCAACGTGCCGGCGCAGGCCGAAATCCGCCGAGCCTCAGACCTCAACACTCATTCGCTCTATGCCTATCAGGGCGATTCGCTGTCTGTCGGCGTCGCGCCGCTGGCAAACAGCGCGCTCATCCCCCAAATCGAGCTGATGGACCCGGAAGGCAACCTTGTGGGCACAGCAGTCGGCAGCTCAACCGGTCCAGATCGCGATGCGGTCATCAGCGGGCAGGTCGCCCCCTACGAAGGGCCATATACCCTATACGTGACTGGTCAGAACGGCAGCACCGGCGCTTATCTGGTGTCGTTTGGCTACGAAAGCACCCGCTTTGACGTGATGCGCGGCCTGCTGCTGCCCGACTCGCCGGCCTTTGGTGTTTTCGATCGGCGGGCAGTCGCCGATGTCTGGCACATGTACCTCAACGCCGGTGACATCGTCTCTGCCGCGGTTCAGCCGCTGGATGGGGTCATCACCCCGATTCTGGAGTTGGTCGGCCCACATGGCGACCTGCTGGGCCTCGACCGCGACAGCGGCGGCGAACGCGCACCGCAAATCAGCGGGGTGCGCGCCGTCAGCTCTGGCTATCACTATTGGCGCATCCGTCCGGCAGACGCGGCACAAACCGGCGCTTATCAAATCGTGTGGCGCTACCTTGATGTCGCCCCCACCCCCACGCCGCCGCCGGGCACGTTCCCGTTGGCCGTCATTACCGATACCGTCGCGCCCGGTGAATACGACTTTATTCCGTTCTATGGTCAGGCCGGCCAGCGCGTGCGCATCTATGTCAATGCGCCGATTGGCGGCACACTCGACCCAGTCGCCGCGCTGATTGCGCCATCGGGCGTCAGCATCGGCAGCTCGGATGACATAGACGACTCGCTTAACGCCTTTTTCGAGGCGCAGCTGCCCGAAGATGGCACGTATCAGGTGCGCATCAACGGGTATCTCAGCGGCGGGGATTATACGCTGTATGTCGAGCGCGTATTCGCGCCATAGCGTGATTAGTTTTCGGCCTCAACCAGCGGCATCGTCCAAGACAGCGCCTCGGGCAGCAGCGAGCGAAAGGCCACCAGCGAATGGCCGCTGCCGGCCTCGACATACTGATAACGTGTCTCGGTGCGGCGGCGGTTGAGGATGCTGCGCAGCTCGCGGGCGGGGGTCTTAAAGCGCGAACTGCTCTCGTAACGCCCCACCGACTGGAAGATACGCGCCGGCAGATGCTCAACATCGTCAAAGCGGCGGACAATCTGGCGCAGCTCTGCCGCTGACTTGCCCTCGCCCAACGGGGCAGACAGCATGGCCAAACTACTAAACAAGGCGGGGTTCTTCAGCGCCGCATGGGCCGCAGCAACCGCCCCCATCCCCACGCCGCCAATGCCAATCCGCGCCGGGTCAACGCGATACTCAGTCTGCACAAACGGCAGCAGCTCCTGCGTCAAAAACTGATAGTGTCGGTCGTTGACAAGGAACATCTTATCGCGCAGGGATTGGCTGCCGCTTTCCATCATCACCAGAATGGTCGGTGCGATGCGCTTGTGCTTAATCAGGGCGTCAGCGATTTTGGGCGCTTGCAGTGGGCCGTTCATCCACTCGCCGTCCAGCAAAACCATCACCCCCAACGGGTCAAAGGTGCGGTCATAATCCGCCGGTACATATACCCAGCAGCGCCGCCCGCTAAAGTTGAGCTGGGTGCTCTTAATCGGGTACTCGTCCACGCGGCCACGCGGCACGCGCGGCAGTTTGGCCCAATCGGGGAACGGGCGCGCCTCGCTCATCCGCAGCACCGAAACACTCATCTGCGGGGTGACGATGCGCGTGGGGTTATAGGGGTCGGTGTGCCAATATTTGCCCACCCGCTCGACGATTTTCGGGTCGCCGTTGACCGGGGTCATCGGGTCATCAACCACCACCATATAGTCCAGCAAATCATCCGGCTGAAATTGGATGGTGGCATACCACAGCGTTGTGCCAGCAAGGTTCTCCATTGGCACAAACGGCGGGTCACGCCGGATGGTATCCAGATTGATGGCAACCCGCTGTGCGCCGGGCCGCGCATAGATGAAGGTCGCCTTGTCGCCTTCCACCCACGGGAACGACGCTCGCTGACCGAGCAGTTGATTCACCAGCGGCTGGCGCGACTCGATCGGGGTATTCAAGACATCTTTCAAGAAGGCGTCAAAGGACGGCCATGTGGTCATGGAAACTCTCCCACGGAAGACAAGACGGGTAATATTGTAACACCGCGCGGCGGTTTTCCCACGTTTCGCACAGCAAGGGTTCATACATGCCTTTCACTATACCCCAATCCATCCGCTGGCGCACACTGCCGGCACAAGCCTTTGCCCTGCTCACCTTTGTTTTGATGCCGGTGTGGTATCGCCTGCCGGCAGACACCCCCCTGCTGGGCAGCACAGAGACCACCCGCTTTGCGCTGTTTGTGCCGGCAGCGCTCACTGTGCTGTGCTGGGTATTGGCAGGGCTGCCGGGCGTCACCCGATTGTTTGCCCACCCTGCCCGCGCCATCTGGGCCAGCCTGCTGCTGGCGCTGGCGCTGTGGGCTTATGCCAGCACCGCATGGGCTTATATCGGGGCGGTGCGCCCACAAGTGGCCAGCAGCGCCGCGCTGGTCTGGCTCGGTGCAGCTGGATTTGCGCTGACGGTGGCCGCCATCGGGCTGCCGGCTCGCGCCGTAACAACTGTGCTGACCTTTGGCCTAATATGGAATGGGGTTCTGGCCGGTCAGCAGGTGGCCGCTCAGGCCTCGGCGGGGGGGCTGTGGGCCGCCCTCAAAGAGTTCCCGATACACGCCGACCAAGCCGGTATCTCGGTGGTGGTGGCAGACGGTGTGCGCTGGCTTCGGCCTTATGGACTGCTGCCACACCCCAACCTGCTGGCCGGCGTGATGGTTATTTGCCTGCTGGCCGGCGTATATGTCTGGTCAACTGCTCGTCAGCCTATCTTGTTCCTGCTCATCGGCGCGGGATGGACGCTGGGACTGTGGGGGTTTTTGCTCACCTTCAGCCGTGGGGGCTATGGGGCGCTGATGATTGGGGCGCTGGTGCTGCTGGCCCTGCTGCGCCAGCACCGCCTATGGCGTGCCCGATGGTGGGGCATTGTGGCATGGACGGTGCTGGTGGGCACCGTTTTTGGGCTGATATATCACCCGTTTTTGTTGGCGCGGGCTGGGGTGGGCAGCGAAAATACCGAGCTGTATTCGGTGGGAGAACGTGCCATGCTCAATGATGCAGCACTCCAAACCATCCGCTTAGCGCCGTGGAAAGGGGTTGGGGCAGGCAATCAGCCATGGTATGCGGCGCGCCTGCTGCATGATGCCGGCGCGCCAATCGCCGGCAACTACCCCCACAGCGCCCCGCTGGCCCTATGGGGAGACCTCGGACTGGTCGGGCTGCTGCTGTGGGCCGGAGCAGTCGGGTGCGCATTGTGGGCCGCCGGTCATCTCATCACCCAAAACCCGCCGGACTCGCTGCCACGGGCCACGCTAATCGCCGCCTTTGCCGCGTGGCTGGCCACCGGCATCACCGAGTATGCGCCGGTTACGTTGCTGCACAGCCTGTTGATGGGGTGGGGAATCATCGGCACAGCCCTCGCGCCGCCAAACCGCCCTATGTTAGAATCATAAGCGTTCGTCGCCCGCCAATGGAGGCAAACTGCCCATGGTTGACTCGCAGCACATTCGCGACTTTTTGTTCAGGGGCAACTTGGCCGACATCGACCCCGATGTCGCCGAGTTGGTACGTCACGAGACCGCGCGCCAAGCTCAAACGCTCATCATGATTCCGTCCGAGAGCACCATCCCGCTGGCCGTGCGCGAGACGCTGTCCTCGGCTTTCCACAACATTTATGCCGAGGGGTATCCGCTGGAAAGCACCCGCACTATGAACGAGGATGACATCCTCGATTATCACGCGCGCCTGCCCGAGTTCCGGCGCATCAGCGACGAGCGCTATTACAAAGGCACAGAATACGCCAACATCGTCGAGGCGCTGGCCCGCCGCCGCGCCGCCGAGCTGTTCGCCACCGACAAATACGGCCCTGACCAGCTGTATGTCAATGTGCAAGCCCTGTCTGGCGCACCCGCCAACAATGCGGTCTACTCGGCCCTGCTGTCGGTTGGCGATACCGTGATGGGCATGGACTTGATTCAGGGCGGTCACCTCACCCATGGGTCACCGGTCAACCGCAGCGGCAAGAACTACAAAATCGTCAGCTACGGCATCCACCCCGAAACCGAGACCATTGACTACGACGAAATGCGCCGCCTTGCGCTGGAGCACCGCCCGAAGATGATTATCGGCGGCTATTCCAGCTATCCCCATGCGGCGGATTGGGCCAAATATCGCGCCATTGCCGACGAGGTCGGGGCATACCTGCTGGCCGACGTGGCCCACGTGGCCGGCCTGATTGCCGCCGGCGTCTATCCCAGCCCGGTCGGGATTGCCGATGTCGTCACATTCACCACCCACAAGACGCTGGGCGGCCCACGTGGCGCCATCATCATCACCCACAAAAAGGCGCTGTCCAGCAAGATTGACCGCGCGGTGTTTCCGGGTGAACAGGGCGGCCCACACGTCAACACCATCGCAGCATTAGCCGTGGCCCTCAAGCTGGCCGCCACCGATTCGTTCAAAGACCTTCAGCGCCAAACGGTGGCCAACGCCGCCCGCCTGAAGGCCAAGCTGGAGTCGCGCGGCCTCAAAATCCCGTTTGCCGGCACAACCACCCACCTGCTCAACGTGGACTGCGGCGCGGTCGTCGGGCCAGACGGCACAAAGCTGTCTGGAGATATGGCCGCACGCATCCTAGACCTCGTCGGCATCGTGTGCAACCGCCAGACCATCCCCGGCGACACCTCGGCGCTGCGCCCATCGGGCATCCGCCTCGGCACGCCGTGGATTACCCAGCGCGGCTTTACCGAGCACGAAATCGACCAGCTCGGCGACATCATCGCCGATGTCATCACCGCCTGTGTCCCCTTCAGCTATGCCGGCAAAAAGCGCGACGTCACCCGCGCCAGCATCCCCTTCGAGGTGTTGAGTACCGCCCGCCTGCGCGTGCGTGACCTTGCCCACAGCGTCGGCATTGATACCGATGCCGCCGTCGATGGTTACCCGCATTTCAGCTATCGCGACAGCCACCCCGATACCGGCGCTTACCGCCTTTATATCTGGGGTGAGCACGCCGCGCCGTTCCTCAACGGTTTGGTCACCTCGGACGTGCTGGCGCTGTCCGAAGGCGAAAGCCAGCCCACCCGCATCCTCTCGCCCGATGGGCAAGAATGGGCGCAAGGCCGTGTTTCTTACGTCGAAGGCGGCTACGCCGTAGACGTCAATCAGAACGCCGGCACGATTGCGGCATTCTTCCGCAGCGCATCGGATGGCTTTGTGCTCCTCGACCCTGCCAACCCATATGCCCGACTGCCCGGGCCGGTGGATGTGCGCGTCCTCAGCGACATCGACCCACTGCCCCCCCTCGCTGACCATGAAGGCTATGCCCCCAAGGCGTTCTTCGTCGGGCAGGGCGGCGCACACTACGCCGGCCCTAGGGGCGAGGCGCTGCCCGCCTTTGCGTGGCAAGAGCCGGCAGATGCCCCGCTCAAAACCACCCCGCTGCACCCCACCCACAAAGCGATGGGCGCCAAGCTCACCCCATTTGCCGGCTATGAGATGCCGGTTTGGTACAGCTCGGTGACCGAAGAGCATCTGGCGGTGCGGCGCAGCGCCGGCATCTTCGATGTCACCCACATGGGGGTTTTTGATGTGCGCGGGGCAGGTGCAGCAGCTTTCCTCGACACCGTCACCAGCAACGACGTCTTCAGCCTCGCCTTGGGTGAATCGCACTACACCTATCTGCTCGGCACAGACGGTCAGCCGCTCGATGACCTGATGATTTATCGCATCGGTCAGCAGCACTATCTGCTGGTGGTCAACGCCTCTAACAATGACAAAAATTGGGCATGGCTCAACGCGGTGAAGTCCGGTCAGGTGCGCATTGATGACGCCGACCCGACCCGCCGTGCCAGCGGCACAGACACCTGCGAGCTGCGCGACCTGCGCGCCGCCTCCAGCGGGGCAGACCGGCGCGTAGACATCGCACTGCAAGGCCCAAAAAGCCTCGACATCCTGCTGGCCATGGGCGGCGACGCCGACGAAAAAGCCGCCCTCAAGGGGCTGCCATGGGCCGGCGTCACCCACGCGGTGCTGGACGGCTTTGACCTCATCATCAGCCGCACCGGATACACCGGTGAGCGCATCGCCTTTGAGCTGTTCGTCCACCCCGACCATGCCGCTGCGCTGTTCTCGCGCCTCGTCGAGCTGGGCGCAGTTCCGTGCGGCCTTGCCGCGCGTGACAGCCTGCGCACCGAGGCCGGCCTGCCGCTCTACGGTCACGAACTGGCCGGTCCGTTGGCCATGAACCCTGCCGATGCCGGCTTCGGCAGCTATGTCAAACCGTGGAAGCCGTTCTTTGTCGGCAAGGCAGCTTTCCTTGCCCACGAGGCCAAGCGCGATGTCGAAATCGTGCGCTTCCGCCTAGACAGCAAAACCGGACGCCCCCCCAAGCCCGGCGATCCAGTCATCGATAAGCGCGGGCGCGTAGTTGGCACGGTCACCAGCTGCGCCATCGACAGCGACGGTTATCAGACCGGTCAGGCGCTGGTCAAAGACGAGTTTCAGGCCGAAGGCACGCCGCTTTGGCTGTACTGCGGCTCGGACAAGCTGGACTCGGTCAATCTGTCTGGCCTCAAAATCGGCGCGCGCGCCATCGCGCCAGAACAAGCCACCGTGCTCAGCCGCTTCCCCAAGCTTAAAAAGTAACCC
>DAOUCZ010000148.1:0-7712 GCA_034431675.1 Anaerolineae bacterium
TTTTTATTATGGCGTGGTAGGGCCAACCAGAACGGCGCATAGCTGTCACTTCCCCCGTGATTGGATGCCTTGCGGCCTTGATTGAACGGTAACGATGAATCCGTCTCACGTCACTTCGGGGACTATACACCCTCATGAGCTATAAGTGACATAACACATGTCCACTAACACCAATCAACATTAAATTTTTTTTTAATTTGATGTAAGAGTTTAGATATACAAAACTGAATTATGGAAATTCCATTTCCCCATATTTGTGGGGAAATTCTCTGCTAAACTGAGATCATCTTATCAGTGTCGGATGGTCGAGTTTTAGATGATGCAAGAGCAAGAAAAATATCGCGAAATTTTGACGTTCTTTGCCGTGGGGCTGGTACGACAGTGTGTGGCCATTTATCAGGGGCAGCCGAAGGCCGTCACTGAGCTTGATTCACACCTGCGCGCTGGGTGGGAAAAACTCAGCTTTCAGTCTTACGCCGACGGCCTCACGCCGCCCCTTACCCTCTCGGATTTGGTGGCGTGGCTGCACAAGCCACTGGCCGAATGGGGTATCGCCCTTCCTGAAGGCTGGGCGGACAAAACCCTGCTCCAAGACGCAGTCCCCACCGATTTCTGCGATAAACTTGGCACAGAGCTGGCGAACGTGAACGATTTGCGCCTAGAGATGCAGGACGCGAGTTTTCGAGAACTACACAAATACTGCCGCGACCTCGGTGATACTGCTCTATACAGTGCCATGCGTGAGTTCCTGATTCAGAATCCCATCTTAGACGACCTAGTGCCTGCTATCCAGCAGGACCGCCGCTGGCCGTCAGAGGTACGAAATCTGCTGCGCCGCTGTTTCGAGTCAATTCCAGCGGCGTGTATCAAAAAGCATGACGGTCAGGAACGGATTGCTGTTTGTCCCCACTGCGGCTGGACGTTGGCTTGGGCGGGCGATACCCCGTTTTGTCACCGAGGTGGGGTATGTGAGTCTGTCTATGGCGAGGGTTTTGAAGGGTTGGCGTGGCGCAGCTATGACTCCGCCATGTGCCGCACGACCGAGGGAATCCAGCGCTATGTCGTCGCGCCAGAAGTGCCTCTGCTCACCCTGCGCGACGACCTGACCAAGCTCCACGGCGTGCGCTGCGAACTGTTCCCGCACTTTGACGCATACGACATGCTGATTTCACTGCCCAACGGCAAAAAGTGGGCGGTGGACATGAAAGACCACCGCGATTCTGCCCGTTTGGGGCGCACACTCAAGCCGTTCTCGACTGTACCTGCGTGGGATAAAGCCTTTGTGGTCTTTCCCCAACACCGCAAAGACCGAGACTATCTCAACCGTTTCAAGAACCACTGGAAACGCGCCAAAAACGAAGATGTGCGCTTTGCTGATGAATTGATGCGCGATGTGCGGAAGGTGGTGAGCTGATGGCTGAGGTATGGGCAGAACTGACGCGGCTTGCAAAGACGCATGGCCGCCCGCCAACCGGGTGGGTCAAGGCCGACTACGCCAAGCTGTTTGAGTTTGAGGCGGTCTTGCACCTCGCGGAACGTTTGATTGAACCGCCCGAACAGCGTCCGGTTGGGGAGTGTTGGACACTGGTTTCGGGCTACTGCATCGCAGGGCTGAACGACTCGGCTGAAGCGCGCCAGATGTGTTTATCACTACGCCGCCGCTTGCAGCATCTGGACAGCCCTGCGGCGTGGAAAACCTGCTGCAACTGGTACAAAAGCGTGCCGGATAGCCTGCGCCTCTATGAGGTGTCTGAGCTTGGTGGAAGCACATGGACGCCCAAGCTCAAGCGCTATTTCCCCGATTTGCACACCCGTCAGTCGATTTATCAGGAACTCTGCCAGCCCCATCACGAACCTGATGACCACCAGCCACTGCCGTGGGCGTCAGCGGGGACGTATTCCTTTAAGGTACAACGTGACAAAGGTGAGGTGTTAGAGTCCATCACGCTGACCCCGACGATGGCCGAAAAAGCGGTGACACCGACGCCCAAACGTCTGCTGCCCAGCCGCACCGAACGCCTTCCCTTGACGGTCACATTGGCCGACCTGCTGCACACGGCTCATGGGTTGGACAAGCGCGAGGCCGAACTTGGTTTGAAGTCCAAGCGATGGACGGAACGCATCGAAAACCTGATGCTGTCCACCGCGCATCCTGAAGGTGGCTATCAACCGAGTGAGGGATTGACGCTGGATGGGGTATTCCATCTGGTGGGGATGTTGGGCGCGGGTAAATCGTCGCTGATTTGGGTGTTAACCGTCTATCTGGCACAGCGGGGATACCATGTCTCGGTGGTGATGACCACGGTCGTCGAGACCCTGCGCTTTGCTCAGTGGCTGCACCAGATGGGGATACGCTCTGCGCCGGTCTTGGGGCGCAACCGTGCCGAACACGCCCGCAAATACGGCATGGCGGAAGCCGACTCGCTTTCGGAAGAGCGCTTGTTCATCCCCAATAGCGCTCACCCGCCCTCCGTCGATTGGCTGGTCGCGCCGTGCGCCCTCAGCGGCGCGCTGCATGACCCGATCCCGCACGGCAAAGAACCCTGCGACTCGCTCAAACAAACCGTCAATGGACAGGAAAAAACATTCCGTTGTCCGCTGAAGCCGGTCTGTCCGGTGCATCAGGCCGCCCGTGATGCGGTCGGCGCGCAGGTCTGGGTGATGAACTCCCAGAGCTTGCTCTATTCCGCCGCGCCCGAGGGGTTGGGCGAGCAGGCGATACGTCTGTTGGAAGCGGCCTATCGCCTGAGCGATGTATTGATTGTCGATGAAGCCGACAGCGTGCAGGTGCGTTGGGATACGGCCTTTGCGCCGTCCACGCCGATGGTCGGCAGCGATAACGCCTTCCTCGATTGGCTGCGCGAACAGTTAACCACCAAAAGCCGTGGGCGTAAGCGTTCCCGCGCCGGGCAAGCGACCTTCAACCGTCTCACTAACCTCGAAGACCAAGCCAATATTCTGGCGAACCATGCCTATCGCTTGCTTGAGAAACACAAGGGCGTAAAAGCTTGGGTCGCTGGGCGTCAGCACACCCCCTCAAGCCTGAGCTATCGGCTGGCCGAATGGCTGGTCAAGGCGTTCATCAAGCCGACCGATAAGGCCGAGCAGAAAACCCAGACCGATGCGCTAAACGCTGAAATCCAGCCGGTGATGAAGGGAGAACGTGGTGCTGTCCATCCCTTAAGCGGCTGGGTTGACCGTCTGCTGGCGAACCTATCGGGTGACAAGACCCTCACCAAACAACTGAAGCAGTGGCTCGTGACCCGCTTTAATCTACCTACCCGCCACGACAAGTTGGGCAAAGCCGTCCACCGCTTGGATATGGCGTTGACACTGGCGGCTTTAATCCGTCACTTTCACCATATCACCAGCCATAGCACATGGATTGAGCAAGAATTGGGCAGGTTTGGGGGCGGCGACATCCTGCCCAGCGAGACCGTGCGCGGCCTTATCCCTGCGCCGCCGCTGGATAACCCGTTGGGGATGCGCTTGGTTGTGGGGGGAAACACCGACAGCGGCGTGTTTTACCTGAACCAAAGCCGGGGGATTGGGCGCTGGCTCTTGCTCAACCTTTCCCGCTTGTACCAAGACCAGTGCGGCTGGGTCGGGCCGCATGTGCTGTTGACCTCAGCGACCAGTTGGCTGCCCGGTTCAACCCAGTTCAACCTGAACTGCCCGCCCAATGCCATCCTCAAACCCGCTGTGCCTGCCGCGCCAGACATCACCCTGACCTATCACCCGGTCATGAACCGCGATAAGCCCGTCCTGATTTCTGGCGGGGGCAGCGAGGGAAAAAAGCACAACAACCTCCGCATGATGGTTAAGGGATTGGCGGAAAGCACGCCGGGGACGCCCTCGCTCATCGAACGGGAGTTGAATTATTGGGCCGAACGCGACCCTCAAGCGCCGCGCAGGGTGCTGTTGGTGGTCGGGAGTTATACCCACAGCAAGGTCGTGCTAGAGGCGTTGGAGGCGATTCCCGCTTTCAAGGGGCGGGTACTCCGCTTGGTGCCTGATGACGATCCTATCAACGATGACGACCCGCATCTGCACACCCGCAAGGTCGAAACTCTGCGCGACCACAGCGCCGAAGTCTTAATCGCCCCGCTGATGGCGATTCAGCGCGGCTTCAACATCCTTGATGAGCAGGAGCGGGCGCTGCTGGGGTCGGTGTTCTTCCTCGTCCGTCCCTACCCGCTGCCCGATGACCTCAGCCAGCACATCCTCGCAGTCAACGATTGGCTGATGCAGCACCTCGAACCTGATGGACGCACCCTGCATGAGTCCAAGACTCTCGGCACGCTTCGCAGTGTCCGTCGAGATGCGATGGGGCAGTGGCGCCGCCGCTTGCAGACACGCACATTCATCGGGATGGATGCAGACATCTACACCGCCTTCCTGCGCGACCACTTCGTCCCCATCTGGCAGACCATCGGGCGCTTAATCCGGGGTGGCAAAGATGCCCGCGCCTTTTTCGTCGATGGCGCATTTGCGCCCAGCGAGGGCGAACGCCACCTGCTGCGCGACTGGCACGCCATGTTGAAAGACCTGCGCGCCAACCCTGACCCGACCACATCGGCGCTGACCTCCGCGCTTTACGACGATGCTATCCGAGCCTTTGACCACGCCATGACCGCCAAACGACTGGAGTAACCTCAACATGGGAAACCGACTCGAACACGTTTGCCCTGCCGCATGGACGATTACCGAACTGCCGCCCGCGTGGCGCTATGCGCATGTCTTGTGTATGCCCCAGCGGATTTTGGCTTTTTTAGACGGTCTTGCTGGCCAGAAAAAAGAAGACGTGCTGCCCTTCGTGAGCCTCAACGACCTGTTGACCGCTTCTTCCAGCCATATCATTGGCTTCAACCCCAACCCTCAGCGGACGCTGACAGAACATCCTGAACGCCCGTGGCTCTACACCGTCTCACAAGAGGTTGACCTCCAGCGACTGAAAAACCTGATGGCGTCATGGGTTCAATCGCTCTGGAGCGAGGCCCAAGCCGACGCATTTTTACAGGCGTGGGGCGAGGGGCATTGGGTGTGGCAAAAAGTAGACCTCCAAACAGCGGACTATCGGTTAAAACGACGCCTACTCCCGGGCCTGATTACCCGCTGGCTGTTGGCCCACGGCTATCAACTGACCCTAAGCGGACAGCGCTATCCGCTGAGAGCGGTGGCCGCCACCGAATACGTCGAAACCGCCGAATTGATGACCGAGCCGAAGTTGTACACGCCCGATGATCCCAAAAAGCAGCCGCAGTTATACTCGTATGTCTTACGCTTCTCGGTCTTAGACACGCCCCAAACTGACACCTTGACCTTTGCCCACCGGCTGACGGTGCGACGCTGGCTGAATAAGCGCATTTACATCAAATATCATAGCAAGCGCAGTGTTTACCTGCGCTGGTCACCCGGCTATTTAGACCGGAAGCGCGGGGAACATGTCTATGGGCGCGTCAAACTCAGTTATATCGGTGGTGAAAAACAAGTCATTTGGGTCGGCAACCAAGCGCGGGTATTCGGGGACTTGGGTCACGCAGACTCCGACTTGCCGCCCGCCAAGGATTTTATTGAAAACCCCCATGCTTATCGGGAAACCGGTCTGACGCCCGCCCTATCTGGCGATTACGACAACGTGGTCGGGACTGGAGTGTCGCACAATGACCAGTATGAGGTGTTCGGAGGGCTAACCCAACAGTTCACGGGTCTTGCAGCGCCATTTGGGGGTTCTCAGCGTGTCGTCACCGCCGACATCAAGACGCCGGTAAAAGAGCGCAACCAATCGTTTTTCAGCAAAGATTTGGCATTGTCACCGCGTTTAGTGACCGCTGCAAAAACGGTTCGGATTGAACTGCACACCGATCAAGCCGAACGCGTGGAACAGCTCATCTTAGAAGCATTCGACAACCCTGAAGCCAACCGTAACGGAAATACGCTGTCTATCCCGATCGGAGAGGGCGGCCAAACCTTAGAGGTCGTGCATCACCATGATTCTAACCTGATTGCGCCGCTGAAAGACGGGGGACGACCGCGAAAACCCCCGACCGATAAGGACAACGAAGAACGCATCCGCTACATCACGAAGGCTTACCCCAAGACCGATACCCCAACGGTGGCGTTGATTGAACTGGCCGCCTACCACGAAGATAAAGACATGCAGCATCGCGATCCCAAGTCGGCTATCCGTGAGGGGCTGATTAGGGCAGGGCGGATTGCCAAGTTTTTTATGCCCCCCAGCGACAAACCCAAAGGCGACGGCTTTCAGCACCGCATCAAGAGCGCGGTCAGCGCCGCCCTGCGCGGGTTAGGCTGCCGCGTTCAGCCCTTTTACATCCCCCAAAAGGAAACTCACCTGCCGGCAGATTTGGATGTTTTGGGGTTCTGGATGGTTCGGTTGAACCGCCGCCGCGGTCATGCCAACGAGAAATCGGTCGTCCTGCCGGTGTTGGTCGAGGCCAACAGCACCGACCTCCACCTTCAAGTGTGCTTGCCAGATGGTCGAGGTGGGGTGGTGCGTTATCCCACGCTGCATCAGGCGCTGTTGGGCGCTTGGGAAACAGATGCGGCTTTTGGCGCGGAAAAGAACGCCGAGATTCGCCGCTTTTTCCGCGGCGCACTGCAAACACGCCCACGGAAATCACCCGCTCTGCTGCTGTTGGACGAACAGAATCTGCGCCGCGTGTTTAACGGTCTAAATGACCATCAGGACGCCGTGGTTGAACTCGACGGCCTATTGGCAGAATTTCCGCAGGTGCGGGCGGCGCGCCTCCAGTACTCACATTACGACGAAGCACCGATTTGCTTGCCGGGGCAGGTGCGGAGTAAATATTCCGGCCTGTACCGCAATGCAGACCACCCAGCGCTGTTCTACTCCCTACACGATGTGGGCAACCAAAAGCCTAATAGCGCGGCGTGCAAAGAAGACGACCCCAGCGAAACCCTCAACAGCGTTGGGACGGTTCAGGTATGGATGAACAATTTACAGACGGGGGATGACCCCGCGGCATGGGCGGGCATTGTCCACCAGTTACGGGTGGCTTCGAACCACATCGACTTTGCGACGCGAGTCCCTCAGCCGCTGCACGACATAATTTCTTGGCTGCCCAAGCACCTCTCGCGTTATGACGTGGTTGTAGACGACACTGAATCGGACGAACTGGATGAGGCGGAATAAGCATGAGCGACAAAAAAGACGGCGGCGTGCGCCAATCACAGTGGACAGTCCTCCAACGCTGCCTGCTGCTGCTGCAGCGCTTAATGCGTGAGCCAGCCAGCCAAGACGACCTCCAGCAAATCATCATTCAGCACGCGCGGGATAATAGAGAGGAAGAACTGACCCTCAAGGCCCTCAGCCGGCGTTTTGAGGAGGATAAAAACCGCCTGCAAACTTTTTTGGGCTGCACCATCGAGCGGGACGGCAAGCACGGCCTGTATGTGCTGACCGCCATAGATACTGCGCTGATTGACCTGCCAGAGCACGCGGTGAAGGGGTTGGCCTTTCTCAAATCAACCTTTGCCGACCCCGCTATCCCGATGGGCGATGAGGTGCGGGTTTTGATTGAGCGCATCACCGATGTACTGCCGATGAAGACCCGTCGGATGCTTGAGCAGCACAAAAACCTGTTGGAGATGGATTTGGCGGTGCGCGATGCTCCGATTGCTCCCAGCATCCAGCAAGACATCCACAGCACACTGGGCAGGCGCAGATT
>DAOUCZ010000149.1:0-33453 GCA_034431675.1 Anaerolineae bacterium
GAAGCCGGCGCTTGCCAGCTGACCGGCGGCGGCGCTGCTGCGCGCGCCAGAGCGGCACATCACAAGGATGGTGCGGTTTTTGGGCAGCTCACTCATGCGGGTAGGTAGCTCGTTGAGCGGGATGAGCTTTGCCCCCTGCACATGGGCCTCTTTGAACTCGGCACTGGTGCGGACATCCAGCAGAAAAGGCGGGTTGGCGCTGTTGAGCTGTTGGTGTGCCTCTTCGGCGCTGATGCTGACTGTGCCGCCAGAGAAAATCTTGCTGAGGAAGTTCATGATTGGGGTGTCCTTTGCGTATGCAGGTGAGATGAATGAAGTGTGTTATTCGATCGGGAGGCCGGCGGACTGCCACGCCAGAATGCCGCCCATGTCATAGATGTTTTGGTATCCGGCATCGGCGAGCAGTTGTGCGGCGGTGGCGCTGCGGTTGCCAGAGCGGCAGTAAATCACCACCGGTTGGTCAGATGGGATGCTGCCTAGGCGAGACTGGAGCGTTTGCAGCGAGATGTTGACCGCGCCCGGGATGTGCCCGCTGGCGAATTCTTCGGGCGTGCGCACATCTAGCAGCAGATGGGGGCGTGCGGCGGTGGCAAATTGGCTGATGTACTGCTGCGGCGAAAGCCGCGTGACACCAGAGGCGGTGGAGCGTGTGCTGGCCAGCACACCCCCCGCGCCCAGCACGGCCGCCACCCCGACGATGATGGCCCACAGCGGGATGGACGGTCTGGCTGGTTTGTGATGAGGCGAACGTTTGGCCATCGAGGGGTATCCTTGGCGTTATCGGCGGTATGTCTAGAGCATAGACTGACCTGTCGCGCTGATTTATCCCTGCCCACCGATGGTTTTCATAAGTTATACTAATTGCCAAAAAAGGACGTGCTTTATGCTGGATTTTCACAAGCTGTATATCTTTTTGCAGGTGGCCAAGGCCGGCAGTTTTACCGCCGCTGCTGAGCGACTGTTGATGACGCAGTCGGCGGTCAGCCAGCACATTGCTGATTTAGAGGCGGTGCTGGGGGCAGAGCTGTTTGAGCGCAGCAGGCGCGGGGCAACCCTGACCGAGACGGGGTTGGTGCTGCAAGACTATGCCAAGCGCATCATGGCACTGACCGAGGAAGCGCAGGCTGCGGCCACCAATGTGCATAATCTGACGGGGGCGCAGCTGAAGCTGGCGGCGACGCCCGGGGTGGGGGTGTATCAGCTGCCGGATTGGATTGTGAGCTTTCGCGGGCGTTATCCCAATGTGTCGGTGAGCTTGGAGACCGACATCACGCCCAAGGTGATTGCGGCGGTGCAGGGGGGCGCGGCAGACCTCGCGCTGATTGAGGGGGAAATCGACCCGACGTTGGGCGGGCTGACGATTCAGCCACTGCAAGAGGTAGAGCAGTGGCTGGTGGTGGGGCGTCAGCATCCGTGGTGGGGGCGTGAGGCGGTGGAGATTGGGGCGTTGGACGGGCAGAACTTCATCACGCGCCAAAAGTCCAGCCGCAGCCGGCAGTGGCTTGAGGAGGCGCTGCGGCGTCACGGGGTGAAGTACGGCATCACCGCCGAGTTTGACAACGTCGAGACGATTAAGCGGTCGGTGGCAGCTGGGCCGTGCGTGACGATTCTGCCCGAGTATGCCATACGGCAAGAGCAGGCTTTTGGCTTGCTGCATGCGCTGCGGGTGCAGGGTGCGACTCTGCGCCGCACCCTGAAGGCCGTGCGTGATGCCACGCGCTATTTTCCGCCGCCGCCACAGGCGTTTCTCAATCACCTGCGGGCGCTGCTGGCCGAGGCCCGCACCGGCAGGGGGACATCCTCGACCACGAGGTTTTCGGCGATGATGGACGAGCTGAGCACGCCGGGCAGCCCTGCCCCCGGGTGCGTCCCTGCGCCGACAAAGTACAGCCGTTCGATGTCTTCACTGCGATTGTGCGGGCGGAACCATGCCGATTGGGTCAGCACCGGCTGTACGCTGAAGGCCGAGCCTTTGTAGCTGTTGAGCGTATCGCGGAAGTGGAGCGGGTCGATATAGTGCTCAGCGACGATGTTTTGTTGCAGGTCGGGCAGGTAGTTCTCTTCCAGAAAGCTCATGATAGCGTCGCGATAGGGCTTGGCGGTCTTTTTCCAGTCTGTGCCGCTGTCAAGGTGGGGGATGGGCGACAGCACATAGAACGACTCATGGCCTTTGGGGGCGAGGGATGGGTCGGTGATGGTGGGCATGTGCAGATAGAGCGAGAAATCGTCGGCCAGCTGCTGCTTGTTGAAGATGTCGTTGAGCAGGCCTTGATAGCGTTCGCCGAGGATGATGTTGTGGTGGGCCAGCGCGCTGTCGGTATAACGGCGCTTGGTGCCAAAGTAGATGACAAACAGCGACATGCTGTACTTGGTGCGGTCAATGCGGCGGTCGGTGTTCTTGCGGCGATATTCTGCCGGCACAAGGTATTTATAGGCATGGGCCACCTCGCCATTGCACACCACCGCGTCGGCTTTGTGGCGCGTGCCGTCCTGCATCACCACGCCGACCGCGCGGCGGGTGGCCGGGTCGATGTCGATGTGGGCGACCTCGGCATTGAGGGTGATTTTGCCGTCCATCTCGGTAAACAGGCGCAGCATGGCATCGACGATTGCGCCCGTGCCGCCCATGGCATACCACACGCCCCACTGGCGCTCTAGATAGTGAATCATGGCGTAAATCGAGGGGGAGTCGAATGGGTTGCCGCCAATCAACAGCGGGTGAAAGCTGAAGACGCGCCGCAGAAAGTCGTCTTTGACGAACTGCGAAGCATATTGATACACGCTCAGGTAGCTCTGCATCTTAATCAGGTCTGGGGCGACCTTGAGCATATCGGTGAAGTTGAGGAACGGTTTATCGGCCAGCTGCACAAAGCCTTTTTCGAAGATCGGCTTGGTGCTGGCGATAAAGCGTTGATAGCCCTCGACGTCCTGCGGGCTGCGGGCGCGGATTTGGTCTAGGATGAACTGTTCGTCGCGGTTGTAGTCGAAGGCCTTTTTGTGATGGTCAAAGATGCGATAGTAAGGCTGGCATTCAACCAGCTCGAAGTAATCCTCGCGCTTTTTGCCGGCTAGCGCCCACAAGTCGTCGAACATAAAGGGGGCGGTGACGATGGTCGGCCCACCGTCAAATTTGAAGCCGTTGATGTCGTAGACATAAGCGCGCCCGCCGGGCTTGTCGCGCTTTTCGAGGATTTCGACCTGATAACCGCGCGCGGCAAGGCGCACAGCCGCGCCCAATCCGCCAAACCCGCTGCCGATGATGATGACTTTCTTGCTCATGGTATCCCCCGCTGATGATGCGGTTTTCGCAAAATTTGGCCCATCATAGCGCGCAAAATCAAATGCTGGTTTGATGACAGATGAGTGTTGGGCAAGTTTTGTGATGTGGAAGAGCGGGTCAACGCAGCATCTGGCGCACTTTGGCTTGTAGGTCGTTGGCCAGCACCGGTTTGACCAGATAGGCGTTGGCGCCGGCGGCGATGGCGCGCCCGATGTTGGTCTGGTCGGGGGTAGACAGCATAATCAGTACTGGCAGCTTGGCGGTCTCGGGCTGACTGCGCAGGGTGCGGCACAACTCGATGCCGCTCAGCCCCGACATCAGCGTGCCGATGACCACCCCGATGAAGCGGTGCTGGGGGATGACTTCTAGGGCCTCGGTGCTGTTATAGGCGCGCACCACGTTATAGCCATCCTGCCTCAGCATCACCTCGATAATCTGGCACAGGTTGTGATCACTCTCGACGATGAGCAGTGTGGGGCGGCTAACATGAATCAGGCTGCGAGAGGACATAAACCATCGGGGGGGAGGATGCGCCGATAAACTGACGAGTAATTGTGCGGGGTTCGTGGGGTTTTGGCAACCACCGCCACGCTTATGCGCAACATTTGGGGCAGAAAATGCGTACAAATAATGGCTTTTTGTGCAAAACATACGGCATCTGGGGATGACGAGGCGGGCCGGATGCGGGTTTTTGGCATGGGGCGATTTGCGCCAAATCCCCCGCGCTGGGGATGTATGGGATGCCGGTCATTCTGTACAGTGTAGGTATGACACGGCGGCGTGCACGGGCCGCCCGTTTTTTTGAGGTCACACACCGCGAGGACACCATGACAACACCTGTGATTACCGTCGAGAACGTCAGCAAACAATATGGCAGCTTTCGAGCTGTGGATAACCTCTCGTTCGAGGTGCGCCCGGGCGAGATTTTTGCCATGCTTGGCCCGAATGGGGCGGGCAAATCGACCACCATGCGCATGATTCTGGACATCATCAAGCCGGATACCGGCAGCATTCGGGTGTTGGGCGGGCCGATGACCGACTCGGTCAAAGACCGCATTGGCTATCTGCCAGAGGAGCGCGGGCTGTATCGCAGCGTCCGGCTTGTCGAGATGATGACCTATCTGGGCCAGCTGAAGGGCATGTCGCGCCGCGATGCCGATGCCCGCGCGTGGGAACTGCTGCGCTATCTGGAGCTGGATGAGCACGCCAAAAAGAAGGTCAGCGAGCTGTCGAAAGGGATGCAGCAAAAAATCCAGTTTGCGGTGACGGTCATACATCGCCCGCAGCTGATTATCGTCGATGAGCCGTTCAGCGGCCTTGATCCGGTCAACACCCGGGTTTTGATGGATTTGCTGCTGTCGCTGCGGCGTGAGGGCACGACCATTGTGATGAGCACCCACCAGATGTTTCAGGTGGAGGAGCTGTGCGAGCGCCTGCTGATGATTAATCGGGGCAAGCTGGCGCTGTATGGCGAGGTGGACGAGGTGCGCCGGCGTTATGCCACCCATGCGGTAGATGTGGAAGGCACGGGGGATTGGGCCAGCGTGCCGGGGGTAGAGCGGGTGCAGGCCAGCGAGAACGGGCGCAGCGCCACGCTTTACCTCAAGGACGGGGTGTCTCCTAACCAACTGTTGGCGGCGTTGGCGCAGTCTGATGGCGTGGAGGTGCACAAGTTCCAGCTGGCCGTGCCGCGCCTCAACGACATCTTCATCCGCGTGGTTGAGGAAGGGGCGGCGCGATGAACCTGAGTAAAGTCTGGCTGATTGCCACCCACGAGTTCTGGACGCACCTGCGCCGTCCGTCGTTTTTGTTTGCGGTGTTTGGCACGCCGCTGATTATCGCGCTGAGCATGGGGTTGGGTGCGCTCAGCGGCAGCAGCAGCTCGGACATCGCGGACTATCGCCCTGTGGGGGTGCTTGACCGCACCGAGCAAGGGTTGTTTGCCCGCCAAGTGCCGCCATCTGACCCCGACCTTGCCGATGTGTTTGTGTGGGTGGATGACGAAGAGACTGCTCGTCAGCAGGTGCTTGACCGCACGCTGGCGGGGTATCTGGATTTTGGGCCGGATTATGTGGCCAGTGGGGATGTGACGCTGTATGGCCTGCGCAGCGCCCCCGAAGACCTGCTGGATGCGGTTGATTCGCTGGTGATTGCCAACCTAAGCGCCAGCTTTGAGATGCCTGTGCCGTCTGAGCGGGTGGAGAAGCGGGTGGAGCTGACGGTGACGGTGCTGGAGAACAACCGCACCTTTGGCGGCGACAGTGTGTTCTTCTTCACCATCCTGCCGATTGTGTTTGGCTTTTTGTTGGTGATGGCGTCGATGACCACCAGCTCGTTTTTGATGAACAGCTTGACCACCGAAAAGACCAACCGCATCATGGAACTGTTGGTCACCAGCGTGCGCCCGATGGAACTGCTGGGGGGCAAGGTGTTGGGGCTGGGCTTGTTGGGCCTGCTTCAGGTGGTGATTTTGCTGACGGCGGCCATCATCGGGCTGACGGTGGCGCAGCAGAACGACTTCTTGGTCGGCCTGAGCATCCCGCCCGATATGGCGGTGCTGGCGGTAGTGTACTATGTGCTCAGCTACTTTTTGCTGGCGTCGGGTTTGGCGGCCATTGGCGTGCTGACCGGCAGTGAAAAGGAGAGCAACCAGCTTTCGGCGGTGGTGATTCTGCCGATCATGCTGCCGTATATGGCGCTGTTCACCTTCTTTATCGACCCCAATGGCACGCTGCCCACGCTGTTCACGCTCATCCCTTTCACCTCGCCGATGGCGGTGATGATGCGGGTAGGGCTGACCACGGTGCCGGCATGGCAAATTGCGGTGAGCCTTGCTGGTCTGATTGTGGTGGACGTGTTGATTTTGTGGGCGGCGGCGTGGCTGTTCCGCTGGGGGATGCTGTCGTATGGCAAGACCCCGGGCCTGCGCGCCATTTGGCAAATCATCCGCGGGCGTGGAGACCATGTGAATACGCCGGCAGCGCCGCGCGTGGCAAAGGAGAGTGAGTAATCATGGCCAATTTGTGGCGTGTTTTCAGCTATGAGGTCAGCAGGATTGCGCGCCGGCGCAGCTTTCTGATTATCACGTTTGGTCTGCCGTTTTTGCTGGCGGTGGCCGGCAATCTGGCGCAGTCGCTGATGCCGACTGGGCCGCAGATGATCCAGCAGATGCAGCAGGTGGCCGATCGGTTTGACGGGCTGAAGAAGGCGGGGTTTGTCGATTTCAGCGGGTTGTTTGGCGTCGTGCCCGAGGGCGCACCGCTGACCGCCTATCCGGACGAGGCGGCGGCTCGTGCGGCGCTGGATGCCGGCGACATCGAGGCCTACTATCTCATCCCCGCGGACTATGCCGAGACCGGCACAGTCACCCAGATTATCCCGCAGATGTCGCTGGATGTGGTCAGCCGGCAGCCCGTGCGCACCCTGACGATTGCTGCACTGGAGACGGCACTGCCTGCCGACATTGTCGCGCGCTTTGAAAATCCGACCACCATCACTCAGGTCAATCTGGAGACGGTGCTGAACCCCCCGACCGACGACAGCGTATCCGAGACGCCGGCTACGCTCAACCGCGATGTGGACTATGCGGTGATGTATGGATTTAGCCTTGTGTTTCTGTTGGTGGTGTTTATCGGCAGCGGCTATATGATGCAGAGCGTGATTGAGGAGAAAGAAAACAAGCTGGTCGAAATCTTGATTACCAGCGTGCGCGCCGAGCAGCTGCTGACCGGTAAGGTCATGGCGCAGGGGGTGATGACGCTGTTTCAGGTGGCGGTGTGGTTTGGCATCAGCTACTTTCTGCTGCAAACACAGGGCGACTTTCTGCGCCAGCTGATCCCGTTCCTTGCCTCGTTGGTGATTCCGTGGCAGGCGCTGCCGGCGATGGGGATTTATCTGCTGCTGGGGTTCTTCCTGTTTGCCTCGGCCTTTGGGGCGGTCGGCGCGCTGACCAACTCGTCGCAAGAGGCCTCACAGTACACGGTGTTCTTTGTGCTGCCGGCCATGCTGCCGTACTTCCTTATCGGGCAGTTTGCCAGCGATCCGCACAACCCGCTGGTAGTCGGCCTCAGCCTGTTCCCGCTGACCGCGCCGATTGCGATGATTTTGCGCCTGTCGCTGACCAGCGTGCCTCCGCTGGAGATTGTGCTGAGTGTGGGTCTGCTGGCAGCGGCGGTGGCCGGCGGGTTCTGGCTGGCGGGCCGCTTGTTCCGCGCTCAACTGCTGATGGGGGGCAAAATCCCCGGCCCGCGCGCCATCCTGACCGCGCTGCGCTCTGGCTGATCACCAATCGCTCAAAATGCCCTAGCATCGCTTGTGCTGATGTGCCCTTCTCTGCGATCGAGAAGGGCATTTCTCATCCACTGCACACCGCACAGATGGACAGCTTCTGGTATTGTGGTTATCCGTAGTTGGGTCTATACTGATAGAACTTTTGTACACAACTTGTACTCCCCCCGTATCCCTCAAGTGATGGAGAATGCGACACGTTTATGTCGGATAAAATCGTCGTCCGTGGTGCGCGCGAACACAACTTGAAGAACATCGACATCGAGATTCCGCGTAATCAGCTGGTGGTTATCAGTGGGTTGTCGGGGTCGGGCAAGTCGTCACTGGCGTTCGACACCATTTTTGCCGAGGGGCAGCGGCGCTATGTTGAGAGCCTGAGCGCCTATGCGCGCCAGTTCCTTGGCCAGATGGAAAAGCCGGATGTAGACCAGATTGAGGGGTTGAGTCCGGCGGTCAGCATTGACCAGAAGGGTGTCAGCCACAATCCGCGCTCCACGGTCGGTACGGTCACCGAGATATACGACTATATGCGGTTGCTGTATGCGCGGGTGGGTGTGCCGCACTGTCCGGTGTGTGGGGCACAAGTCAGCGCGCAGAGCGCCCAACAGATTGTGGATGCGGTGCGGGGTTTGCCAGACGGCACGCGCATACAGGTGCTTGCGCCGGTGATTCGCGATAAGAAGGGCACGCACGAAAAGGTGCTGGAAGACATCAAAAAGGCCGGCTTTGTGCGCGCGCGCATTGATGGGACGGTGCGCGAGCTGGAAGAGGATATCAAGCTGAGCCGCTATGGCATCCACAACATCGAGGCGGTGATTGACCGTCTTGTGGTGCGCCAGTACGAGGACGCCGACAGCGAGGATGCTCGCAATGCCGAGACCCGTCTGACCAACGCCATCGAGACCGCGCTAGAGCTGGGAGATGGGTTTATCACGGTCAATGTGCTGACGGACGCCCCTTATGACATCCCGTTCAGCGAGAAGCTGGCTTGCCCCAACGGTCACGGCAGCATCCCCGACATCGAGCCGAGCACGTTCTCGTTTAATACCCCGCGCGGCGCTTGCCCCGATTGTCAGGGGCTTGGGTTTAAGCTGGAATTTGACCCCGCGCGTATCATCGCCAACCCACAGCTGAGCATCCTTGGGGGGGCGATTGATGCCAGCGGGTGGAGCAATCTGGAGGAGCAGGGCTGGGGGCGCAGCGTGATGGAGGCGGTGTGCAAGGCACACAACATCGACATCAATGCGCCGTGGAACACGCTGAGCGAGGCCCAGCAGAACATCATCTTGTTTGGGGCGGGCAATGGCAAAGTGCGTATGGAATATTACAACCGCTTTGACCAGCTGCGCGTGTACGAGACCAAGTTCGAGGGGGTCATCAACAACCTCAAGCGCCGCTACAGCGAGACTCAGTCCGACGCGATGCGCGAGGTGCTGCAAGGCTACATGACACAGTTTGCCTGCGAGACCTGCGGCGGTCGGCGGTTGACGCCGGCGGCGCTGGCGGTCACGGTGGCAGGTCAAGACATCCACACGGTCACCAGCCTGCCGGTGAGCAAGCTGAAGGCGTGGGTGGACAACTTGCGCGGTCAAGAGGGGCGCGCCGGTGTGCTGGGCGAGCGTGACCAGCAAATCGCCCACCAAATCCTGAAGGAGATTGAGGCGCGCGTGCGCTTTTTGAACGATGTCGGCTTGGGCTATCTGACATTGGCGCGCAGCGCGGCCAGCCTGTCTGGCGGCGAGGCACAGCGCATCCGCCTTGCCACCCAGATTGGCAGCCGCCTGACCGGTGTGCTGTATGTGCTGGACGAGCCGAGCATCGGCCTGCACCAACGCGATAACGGCAAGCTCATCCGCACGTTGATGGGCCTGCGCGACCTTGGCAACACCGTGCTGGTGGTGGAGCATGACGAAGAGACGATGCGCTGCGCCGACCACTTGATTGACCTTGGGCCGGGGGCGGGCGAGCACGGCGGTCGGATTGTGGCGCAGGGCACGCCCGAGCAGGTGATGCAGGTGGTCGGCAGCCCGACCGGCGACTTCTTGAGCGGGCGGTTTCACATCCCTGTGCCGGCCAAGCGCCGCAGCGGCAGCGGCAAGACCATCCGCATCGAAGGGGCGACCGAGAACAACCTCAAGGATGTCAGCATCGACATCCCGCTGGGGCAGTTGGTGTGTGTGACCGGTGTTTCGGGGTCTGGCAAGTCCACGCTGATTGTGGACATCCTGTATAACAAGCTGGCGCAGGTGATTAATGGCAGTCGCGAGCGCGCCGGGGCACACGCCGCCATCCATGGCCTAGAGCATCTGGATAAAGTCATCAACATCGACCAATCGCCGATTGGGCGCACACCGCGCAGCAATCCGGGCACGTATACCAAGATGTTCGATGCGATTCGCGAGCTGTTTGCCGAGCTGCCAGAGAGCAAGATGCGCGGTTATACCGCCGGACGTTTCAGCTTTAATGTGAAGGGCGGGCGGTGTGAGGCGTGTCAGGGGCAGGGGCAAATCAAGATTGAGATGCAGTTCTTGCCCGATATTTATGTGGACTGCGAGGTGTGCCACGGCACGCGCTACAACCGTGAGACGCTGCAAGTGCACTTTAAGGGGCGCAATATCGCCGAGGTGCTGGATTTGACGGTGACCGAGGGCCTGACCTATTTCGAGAATGTGCCGGCCATCCGCACCAAGCTCGAAACGCTCGATGCGGTGGGGCTGGGCTATATCCGCATCGGTCAGCCGGCCACGCAGCTGTCCGGCGGCGAGGCACAGCGCATCAAGCTGAGCCGCGAGCTGAGCAAGCGCGCCACTGGCAGCACGATCTACATCCTTGATGAGCCGTCTACCGGCCTACATGCCATCGACGTCAAACGCTTGATTGACGTGCTCCAGCAGCTGGTTGATCAGGGCAATTCGGTGGTGGTGATTGAGCACAACCTCGACATCATCAAGGTGGCTGACCACTTGATTGACCTTGGCCCAGAGGGCGGAGACGGGGGCGGCGAAATCATCGCACAGGGCACGCCCGAGCAGGTGGCCCAAAGCCCCACCAGCTTTACCGGCCAATATCTGCGGCAGGTGCTGTTTGGTCAGCCGGTGTCGTCGATGGACTGACACCGGCACGGCTTGCCGCTCTGTTCAGCGGGTCTTGGCGATGGCGGTACGCAATTGGTGATAGCCGTCGTTGGACATCAAATAGGCCAGATCGTCGGGAGAGACGCCGCTAAATGTGCTGTGTAGGCGGCCTGTGGACACGTCCCACAGGCCGACACGCTCCCCGTCATGGATGGCCAGCAGGCCGCCCTCTGGGCTGAGCGCGATGGCCACTGGCTGGGGGGCAGAGTCGAATACGCGCACCAGATGCCCGGTTTTGCGGTTGAGCACCGTGCGCCCTGCCGCCAGATACAGCCCGTTGTCGGAATAGTCGTAGACGCTGGCGTCGTACAGCGCATACACCCGCATGATTTGATGGGTGTCATGGTCATACAGCACCACCCGTCCTCCCATCACCTCCAGCTGTGTGCCGGCGGGCAGGTTGTCGCCGGTCAGGCTGGTATAGCCCTGATAGACCGTGAACCCAAGGCTGAAAACCATCAGTGCCGCGATCATCCATGGCAGTGCCTGCCGCTTTGCCGCCGCTGTCAGCCTTGACAGCAAGCCAAGGTTTATCCGTGCGGCCTCTTGGGTGGCGGTGATGATTTGTTCATCTAATGTAATAGACTGGGTATCTTCGCTGTAGGGGACGCCGAGTGCTTTACAGACCGCTTGCTCTAAGCTGGCAATGTCTTTATAAGGCGAGTTTTCGATGTCCTGCGCCTTTTCTAAGATTTTCAGGCAGTCAACGTTGATGAAATAAGTGCCAGAGCCGGAGGGGTGTTTTTTGGCTTTGGAGCACATCATCTGTTGCAGCAGTTGAGCCACGGCGGCGATGTCACGGGCTGGGGATGGCTGCTTTTTGAGTCTTTGCAGGTCGATTTCACCGGTTTTTTTGGTGCTGGCGATACCGAAATCCATCAAATAAATCTGGCGTCTGCCGTCGTGCTCTTTCTCGCATACCCAGATGTTGCCCGGCTGAATGTCGTTGTGATAATAGCCGTTGCTGTGTGCGTGGGCCAAGGCGCGGCAGACGCTGCGGAAAATCCAGATGATGCGCTTAGATCCGATAGCATTGCGCTTGCTGAGGTATTGTTCGAGCGTTTGCCCTTCGTGGTAGTCCATCACCAGTACCAATTGGTTATCCGGTGTGTAGTCATAACGATACAACTTGAGGATGTTGTTGTGGTTCAAGCGCGAGTAGGCCTGCACCTCGGTCATATTGTTGCTGAGTCGACTGCTGGTTTTGTGATAAACCTTGACGGCGACGATGCGGTTATTGAAGGTGGTATCGACAGCTTTGTAGACCACACTGGTGGTGCCTTCGCCAATCTTTTCGATCAATTGACAGCCGGCATATAGTTCTTCAGACGGCAGATAAGAAGGGTGAGGGGGCGTCATGTAACACCGGTGCAAGGGCTTGCTCGATGTCCGCAAGGGACTCGGCACGGACGATTTGGGCGCGCAGGTCAACGGCATCGGGCAGGCCGTCAGCATATTTGGCCAGCTGGCCACGTAATTCTAATAATACCTGACGTTCGGGCAGTTTACTCGTCTCTAATGTTAAGATTGCTTGCTTTAGGCAGGCCTCGGCGCGCTGACGCGGGGTGGGCTGTGGGGCGGGTTGACCGGTGGTCAGCTCGTGGGCAATCTGCGAGAAGATCCATGGGTTGCCCAGCGCGGCACGGCCAATCATCACCCCGTCGCATCCGGTGGTCTCCAGCATTCGGCGGGCATCGGCGGCGCTGGTTACGTCTCCATTACCGATAACCGGTATAGAAGTTACAATCTCTTTCACCTGCCGGATGACATCCCAGTCGGCATGGCCGGTGAAGCCCTGCTTGGCAAAGCGTGCATGGACGGCGATGGCCTGTGCCCCGACCTGTTCTGCGGCGCGGGCAAAGGGGACGGCGGTCACGACGCCGTCGTCAAAACCGGCGCGCACCTTCACGGTGACTGGTACATTGACCGCCTTCACGACGGCCTCAACCACGGCGGTGGCGGTACACACATCGCGCAGCAGGGCCGCCCCACCCCCTTTTTTGACCACCTTGGGCACCCAACACCCCATGTTGATGTCGATGATGCGTGCGCCATAATCAACCATGATGCGTGCGCCTTCGGCCACGATGTGCGGCTCTGCGCCGTACAGCTGCACCGCGATCGGGAATTCCTCGGGTGTCCAGTCGAACAGGCGCTCGGAGTGGCGCAGGCCGCCCTTGGTCAGCAGGGGCACGCTGCTGAGCACTTCGGTGCACACGAGGCCAACCCCGCCAAAGCTGCGGCACAGGGTGCGAAAGGCGTGGTTGGTCTGGCCAGCCATTGGGGCGAGGGTGAGTGGGGTATCAATGACGATGCCGCCGATGGACATCGGCTTGAGCAGGGTTTGAGCAGGTGGGTTTTGGGCTGTTATCATGGGTTTTGTTATGCGTTGGCTAACCGTATGCTAAGGTTGCAAGCGCGGCCTATCTAAGATGCTAATAGCGCCTATAATACCATCTGCATCTGTCAATAGCGTTAAAGGAAACAACTCGATGACTGACACAATCCAGAAGGACAAGGTGGTCAGCCTCGCTTACACCCTGACTGTGGACGGCGAAGCCGTGGAACAGTGGGATGCCGAAGACCCGTTTGAATATCTGCACGGCGCAGAAAATGTGGTCCCGGGCCTCGAGGCCGCCCTGCAAGGCAAGGCTGTCGGCGATAAGCTGAGCGTCACCCTCTCGCCCACTGAGGGCTACGGGGAGTATGACCCAGAAGACTTCGATACCTTTGATAAGGACGAGCTGGGCGACGCCGAAGTGGGCATGGCGGTGATGCTGGAAGACGAAGACGGCTACCTGTTCGAGGGTTTCATCACCGAAATCACCGATGGCAAGGTGAAGGTAGACTTCAACCCGCCGCTGGCCGGCAAGACCCTAAACTACGAGGTGGAAGTGCTCGCTATCCGCGATGCCGACGCCGACGAACTGGCCCACGGCCATGTTCACGGCGCGGGCTGGGAAGATGACGAAGACTTCTGGGACGACGAAGACGAAGAGTAAGGCCAGAACGACAGGGCGCACACACGCCCTGTTTTTTTATGCCTGTGGCGCGTACCCTCTCAGCATCTCACCGAATGCGAGCGGGTGCGCCACAGGTGGCTGTGATAAAGGATATTATGACGGATTCTTCTGTTTCATCGTCTGGGGTGGCGCGGGCCTCGCTGATTTTGGCGCTGGGGAATGTGGCCAGCCGCGTGCTGGGCCTGCTGCGCGATGTGGTGTTGAGCAACCTGTTTGGCGCGTCGCGCGCCCTAGAGGCCTTCAATAATGCGGTGTTGGTCAGCCGTGCGGTCTTTGACCTGTTGATTGCCGGCCATGTGAACAGCGCCATCGTGCCGGTGCTGAGCGACATCGAAGCCACACAAGGGCGCGAGGCGCTGTATCGGGTGCTGCGCGCGCTTGCTGGGGTGGTGTTGGTGCTGGTGGGCGCGGTGGCGTTGATGGTGCTGCCGCTGGCCGGCCCGATTGCTGACCTGATTGGCGGCGAAGACCCGGACACCCTGAGCCTGACAGCCTCGCTGCTGCGCCTGACCAGCCCGTCGATGGTGCTGTTGGCGCTGTTTGCGCTGTACAGCGGCGCGCTGTATGCGCTGCGGATGTTTACTTATCCAGCGCTGGCGGCGGCGGCGTTTAATGGCACGTTGGTATTGGTCACGCTGGTGGGCGGCCCGCTGCTGCCCGGCGAGGCGGCGATTGGGGCGGTGGCGGTGGGCTGGGTGCTGGCGGCGCTAGCCCAATTGGCCTTGCAGCTGTGGGGACTGCGGCGAGGCGGGGCATGGTGGCCGGCGCTGAACCCGCGTGCATGGCGTGACCCGCTGGTCAGGCCGGCGCTGCGCAAAATCGGTCGGTTATATGTGCCGGTGATGGGGGCGTTGGCCATCGACCTTGCCACCACGCGCTTTTTGACCTATGCGCTGGCGGCCAACGCCGCGATTGCGCATGGCAACGTTTATATTACATGGGCCACCACGCTGATGCAGTTTCCGCAGGGGTTGGTGGCCACGGCCATCAGCGCTGCGGTACTGCCCAGCCTCAGCCGGTCGGCGGCCCTGCTGAGCAGCGACAGCGGGGCGGGGCGGCAGTTTAACGATATGTTGGGGTATGGCCTGCGCCTGACCACTGCGCTGATTCTGCCGGCGGCGGTTGGTTTGGGGGTGCTGGCCGTGCCGGTGATTCGGCTGCTGTTTGAGCACGGCATGAACACCCCCGCCGACACGCAAATCACCGCGGCGGCGCTGCGCTGGTATCTGGTGGGGCTGCCGTTTGCCGCGTGGGATTTGCTGCTGATTTATGGGTTTTATGCCCGTCAGGACACGCGCACGCCGGCCTTGGTTGGGGTGGTCAGCTTGATGGTGTATACGGTGGCGGCGCTGCTGCTGACGCCGGTCTTTGGCCTGTATGCTTTGATGATGGCCGATGCGGTCAAACATATCACCCATGCGTTGATTTCGGCGGTGCTGCTGTGGCGGCGCATCGGCGGGTTGAGCGGGCAGCGCCTGCTGTTGACGCTGATGAAGGCGTCGGCGGGGTGCGCCGCCCTGTGGGGGATGGCGGCGCTGCTGCTGCCGCGCCTTGAGGGGGCGTTTGGGTTTAACACGGCGGGCGAGGCGCTGGAGGTGCTGGTGCTGGGTGCGGCCTGCACCGGCGCGTATATCGGAGTGGCGCTGCTGCTGCGCCTCGACGAGATGCACAGTATCGCCGGCGTGCTGCTGCGGCGTACCTCAAAGCCATCAGGGTAATCGCTTCAAATTTTCTGGTGGGGTCAAAACACATCGCGATGCGCCCCTACGCACTGATTTTGAAGTGATTGCCCTGTCAAAACCATAAATCGGTCTTGACAAGTGGGCAGGTTGGGCGTATCCTTCTGCTCACAACAACAAACACGTGCCTGTAGCTCAGTGGATTAGAGCATTTGTCTACGGAACAAAGGGCCGGGGGTTCGAATCCCTCCAGGCACACACCCTTCACCCCATGTCACCCAAGATGACGTGGGGTGTTTTTTGCGTTTTTGATGCCGCGCACCACTCCCCGCCTGATGGACTGGCCATATGGATAGGCCACTGGATAGGCGGGACTATGGTACTGGTTATGATATAGTGTGTTTTTAGTTTGTAAAGCGATATAACGCTGGTTTATCCTTATGAAAATACAGCAAAATCACGAATTTTTGTTACAGATTCTATACCGTTGTGTAAGACATTTTATGTCATTTATTACAGCTAATCGGGCATAATGCGGGGTATTCCGCTTGATTTAACAAATATTATTACGGCATAGAGCGTTATTTACACAGTTTGGCAACATTTGTAAACAAACTGTTATGTTATAGAGTTGTAACGTGTAAAATAGTTGTGTTGCTCTGGTATCAAACGCTTGAGTATCCTTAATGTAGTAGTCTGTTATAGGCCGTCCGTCCTCACCTCCTTGTAAGACCTCTATCTCACCCACGGACGGCCTCTGGCGTATTAAGGACAGTCATTATATGAGCGTATGGTTTAAGACCTTGCGAGGCCGGGCAGTGGTAGCACTGTTGGGCCTGTTGGTCGTTCTGGCGGTGCTGGCCCCCAGCAACTTTGCCCAGAACGGCATTACCGATCCGGTTGGCCCGATTGGGGTGGAAGACGACAACATCAGCCAGCCCACTGTGCCCCCGACTGCTGAGCCGGTGGAAAGCGAAACTGCCGAGCCGACCCCGATCGGTGAGGTGGAGCAGCCTGCCGAGACCGAACAGCCGGTGATTGTGACCACCGAGCGTCCGGCGCGCCCGACCGAAGTGCCGACCGCGCAGCCTCAGCAGCCGATACAGGTGGAAGACTCCGCAGACGAGACGCCGGTGGTGCGCCCACAGCGTCCGGGCGGCGGCGAAATCCGCCCCGACTTGATTGAGTCGTTCTGCCGCATGAACATCACCAACGGCGGCGACTCGAACCCCTATACCTTCACCTTCAGCGCCACCAACTCGACCAATGCGGGCGAGACGTGGACATATCAGTGGAATGTGGACGGCCTGCCGGGCAACGAGAGCACGGCGGCCTCGTTTAGCTATACCTATACCTCAACTGGCACATTTAATGTGACGTTGATTTGTACGCTGAACGGCATGACCAACTTCACGCTCAACGGTGTGGTGACGGTTGCTGCGGCGGTGTCGGCGGGGTTCTACTTCCCCAACGGCAACCAATATGATGACACGCTGCCACCGGTGGCGGTTTCGGCCATCAACACCAGCACCGGCCAGAACCTGACCTATGCATGGCGTGTCAGCGGCAGCAGCAACCCGCTCGACCCGGGCCTGTATGACTACACCACCACCAACATCAACCCGACGATTACTGCGGCGGACTTTGTGGCGGCGGGCTTCCCTGCCACTGGGCCGGCGGTCATCTGGTTTCACCTGACGGCCACCGACACGGTATCTGGCTTGAGCGCGACGGCCTCGCGCTCGGTGGCGTTTAGCCCCCCCGCGCCGCTGTATGACTTCACCATCAGCCCCGCGCGTGAGACGACCGTCGGCGGCACGCTGACCTTTGAGGCGGTTGACCTCGGCGCTGGCCCTGCCGACACCTTCAACTGGACGTTTAACGGCGGCACGCCGGCCAGTGCCACTGGCGCTGGCCCGCATGCGGTGCAGTTCAATACCGCCGGCGTCTATACCATCATCATGAGCTATGCCGGCCCGGGCGGCGGCGGCAGCCGCACCCAGACGGTCAACGTGTTTGCCGGCGGCGAGCCGGTCAATGCGGCGTTTAGCTATCAGATTATCGGCAATTCTGCGCCCGGCCCGTACCGCGTGTGCTTCGATAACCTGAGCACCGGCCCATATGTCGGCAGCTTCTGGGACTTTGAGGACAACGGGACGTTTGTGCGCGATGACAGCCCGCGCGTGTGCTATGACTACCCGACCACCGGCATCAAGCAGCCGACCTTGCGCGTGGCCGATCAGGCCTTCATCGACACCGGCATCGGCGCTTCGTCTGAAGACCAGCAGACCTTCTCGCTGACCGCTGCCCCAACCGCCGACTTCACCTTCACGCCGGCCAATCCGGTCACGCAGGGTTCGAATGTGTCGTTTAACAGCGCGCTGAGCACCGGCAACCTTGTGTCTTGGTCGTGGACGCTGAACGGCGCGCCCTTCCCCAGTCAAGCCACCGCCCAGCACCCGGCCAACATCCCGTTCAACGTGGTGGGTGACCAAGTCATCCGCCTGACGGTGACCGACAGCAACGGCCTGACCGCCTTTGCCGAAAAGATTGTGGTGGTGGCCCGTCTCGAAATCGGTTGTACCAGCATCAGCGGTGCGCCGGCCTCTGGCGTGGTCAGCCCGACGACCACCAACCAGACCTATACCGCCAACATCAGCAACGTGATTGGCCGCCCGATCACCTATGCGTGGACGCTCAACGGCGCTTCGATTGGCACCAACAGCAGCACCGTCACCATCAACTGGTCGCTGCAAGCGTTTGGCACGCACGTGCTGACCGTGAGCGCAACCACCAGCGATGGCTCGGTGTGCGAGATGACGCGCACCTTCACCCGCTCGTGGCCGGCGCTGGACTGCCAGCTGAACAACCCGATCCCGTCACCGCTGTACCCCAACGGCAACACCTATACCTTTAACGCCACGGTCAACAATGTCAGTGGGCGCACGGTGCTGGGATACAACTGGTATCTCAATGGTGTGTTGGTGCAGAGCGGGCCGAGCGCAAGCTATGTGTATACCGCCCCGATTGACACCTCGCTGACCTATCCGCTGGCGCAGAGCGTGCGCTACGAGGTGATTGTCGATAACAACACCGCGCCGGTCACCGGCTATGTGCCCGCTACCTCGACCTGCGAAGAGACGCGCAACTTTAATGTGGTGCAGTGGCCCGATGTGACGTGTACTGCGGCTAATCTGAGCGGCAACTTCACCCCGATTCCGCTCGATCCCAATAGCGGCACGCAGGTCACGCACACCTACACCATCAGCCCGGTGGGCTTGGCGGGCCGCACTGTGGTCTATACATGGTCTATCAACGGCGGCACGATTGTCAGCGGGCAAGGCACGAACACCGTGACCGTGCAGTGGGACCCGACCCGCGCCAGCGTCATCCCGCCGGCAGCCCCCACCGATGAAGAGCTGTCGGTGTATGTGCTGGTGACCAACCCCGATGGCACGACCGACGACTGCTCGGCAGGTCGCACCATCGCCGGTGGCAACGGCGTCGGCGTCAGCTATGAGCGCCTGTACTGCGGTGTGCCGACCGGTGACGAGTTTGTGGTGGTGGGCGAGTTTGCCGACCATCTGTCACAAATCAGCCGCAGCTATGGCCGCCCGTTCACCTCGCTGCTGTTCTTGTTAGAGCAGGAAGTGCCGGTGGGGTCGAACAACTGGGTCGTGGTTTCCAACAGCGACACCACCCACCCGTTTGACATCTACCAGTTCAATGATCCGAATGCGTATTACCGCCTGTCGTACACCGCCTCGGTGGGCGCGGCCAACGGCATTGCCGGCGACTCGTGCGACTCGCGCGATAACGGCTATCTCTACATCAGCACCTATCCGCCCGGCGTCAGCTTTGAGTGCGAAAGCCCTGCCCCGCTGCTGTTTGGCAGTGCCACGCCCAACAACCCGGCCACGACCTATGTCTATAACACCAGCATCGACAACAGCACCGGCCTGAACCTGCTGTATCAGTGGAGCATTATCGACCGCTTTGGTGTTGAGCGCATGTCGTATTCGTATACGTCAAACATCGATGGCATGGTGTATTCCACCGACACCGGCCTGAGCGGTGGCACGGGCTGGACGCTGAGCGACCTCGGCGCGATTGGGCCGGCCACCTATACCATCCGCCTGCGCGTCAGTGACCCGTCGGCCAGCACCGCCTATACCTGCGACTTGCAGCGCAACGTGCTGGTGGGCCGCGTGATTGCCGGTTACACCTATGCCATCGCTGGGCCGGGCAGCTGGACGAACACCGCTGTGCCGGTGGGCCGCCAAATCTGCTTGACCAACACCAGCAGCTATGACCCGTCGCCGACCGACCCCAATAACCCCGTTCACTACACATGGACTCTGAGCGGCGGCGCGGCCAATAACAGCCTCGGCGTGACCACGGTGAACGGCGACAGCATCCCGTGCTTTGCCTTCACCACGCCCAACGGCGCGGGCTATACCGTCACGGTTGAAATCCGCAACGACGAAGGCAACCTGATCAACACCTACAGTTTGACCTTCAATGTGTACGGCTTGCAGGGTATCACCGCTACCCGCACCACCAGCGATAACTATGCCAGCACCCAGTCGTTTAACGCGGTGGGCACCAACATCACCCCGGGGACGTATACATGGCTGTTTGAGCGCCTGACGCCGACCACCGGCAGCACCACCGCCAGCGGCCAATCGCCGACGGTGGCGGCCTTCTTCACCCCCGGCACCTATCGCGCCACTGTGACCGGCACCGGCCCGCTGGGTAACACCAGCGCCGCGCTGGAATTCGAAATCCTCAACACCAATGACCTGCGCGCGCGCTTTACGCCCAACACGTGGGCGGGCATCCCGCCGCTGACGGTGTGCTTCACCGATAACAGCACGTCGAACGCCTCGTTCCCGATTTTGTCGTGGCAGTGGGACTTCAACGGCGACACCGTCATCGACAGCACCAGCCCGACCCCCGGCTGCTACACCTATACTGCACCGGGCACCTATCAGGCGCGCCTGACGGTGAGTAACAACAACGGCAGCAACGGCGGCCTGACCCGCTCGGCGACCAACGTCATCCGCGTGTACAGCTCGTTTGAGGCCAGCCAGAACTTCAGCATCGTCCCGCAGGGCGGCATGAGCTTCTGCTTTGTGCCCGATGTGGTCAACACCACCGTCAACCAGTGGTACTTTGGCGATGGCAACGGCCAAGCCGTCAACCACAATGGGCAGGTCTGCCACACCTATGGCGCAACCGGCACGTATTTGGTGGACATGTGCTTCCCGATCCCGCCGGCCAACGTCGATACCGGCTGTGTCACCCGCCCGGTGACCGTGACTGGCAACATCCCGCCGCAGCCGGTCTTTAACGCCAGCGGCACGTGCTCTGCGGCGGCGGTGGCCACCTTCACCGTCACCAACACCGGTGCGGCCATGAGCGCCCCCGACACGGTGCGCATCTTTGACAATGCCGGCAACGTCATCCTTGTCTCGCCCATCCAGCTGGGCAATGTGGCGCCGAGCAATCAGGCCACCTTCACAGTGTCGAACTACTATGGCAACATCACGCTGCGCACCACCGACGTGGTGGTGACCACCAACACCAACTGCGCCCAACCGCCCATCCTGAGTGCCAACCACGTGTGCGCGGCCAACGGGCAGACCACCTTCACGGTGTTCAATACCAGCACCGATACCGCCGCCAATCAGCCGTATGAAGTGCGCAATGCTTCGAACGTGCTGGTCGCCAGCGGCACGCTGAACATCGCGCCGGGCGGCTCGCAGGTCATCAACGTGCTGGATGTGAACAACTTTGGCCCGCTGACCCTGACCAGCGATGCCAGCGCCACCTTCGGCCCGACCGCGGTGGTCAGCAACACGGCAGACTGCGCGCACCCGCCGGTACTGACCATCGGCTCGGCCTGTGCGGCGGACGGCACGATGACCTTCACCATCACCAACACCAGCCGCGATACCGCCGCGAACCAGCCGTATGAAATCCGCGACGCCAGCAATGCGGTGGTCGCCAGCGGCACGGTGACGGCGGCAGCCAACGGTGGCAGCCAAATCGTTAACGTGGGTGGGCCGGCCAGCTATGGCTTGCTGACCTTCACCAGCACCAATGCGGCCACACAGGGCGTCACCACCCTGATTGTGGACACCGAAGACTGCGTGCAGCCCCCGGTGCTGTCGTCCAGCGCGGCCTGCGTGGTCAGCGGCATTGCACGCTTCACCATCACCAACACCAGCGCCGAGAGCGCCGCTAACCAGCCGTATGAAGTGCGCAATGCTGCCAGCGTGCTGGTGGCCAGTGGCATGGTGACCGCGGCATCCGGCGGTGGCACACAGACCATCGATGTGACCGGTTCTTATGACACCACCCTGACGCTGACCACCAACGGCGGCGCGCAGGGCGTGACCACGGTCACCAGCGCCAACACGCTGTGCCAAGCCCCGCGCCTGACCGGTCAGGCCTTCTGTGCGCCGGATGGTTCGGCAGTGTTCATCCTGCGCAACACCAGCCCGCACACCAACGTCAGCCAGCCCTACACCGTCACCGATGCGGCCAGCACGGTGGTCGACAGCGGTACACTGAACATCGCTGTGGGCGGCGGGCAGCAAATCGTCACCATCCCCGGGCCGGCCAGCTATGGCGCGCTGACCTTCAGTACCGACAACAGCGCGGCGCAAGGCCCGACCACCGTCTATAACGCGGGCACGGACTGCAACCAGCCGCCCGTGCTGAGTGCCGCCGCTGTCTGCCTTGTGGACGGCACGGCCCAATTCACGGTCACCAACAGCAGCACCGAGAGCGCGGCGGTTCAGTCCTACACCATCCGCAACGCGGCCAACGCGGTGGTGCAGACCGGCACGCTGACCATCCCTGCCGGCGGCCAGCAGGTGCTGACGGTGGATACCGACTTCACCGCCCTGACGCTGACCAGCAGCGGCACGCAAGGCCCGACCACGGTCGTCTCGACCACGGTGGACTGCGATCAGCCGCCCGTGCTGACCCCCAGCGTGGTCTGCCAGATTGACGGCACGTCGGTGTTCACGGTGACCAACACCAGCACCGAGAGCGCCGCCAACCAGCCCTATACCGTCACCGATGAGAACAGCACCGTCATCGACAGCGGCACGCTGAGCATCGCCCCCAACGGCGGCAGCCAGACCATCACCATCACTGGGGTGTTGGGCACGCTGACGCTGGCCACCAACGGCACGCAAGGCGCGACCACCATCTTCACCTTCAGCTCCAACTGTGCTCAGCCGCCGCTGCTGACCGGCCTGCCGGTGTGCGCCGAAGCGGGCACGTCCTTCACCGTCACCAACACCAGCGCCAACAGCGATGCCGTGCAGCCCTATACCATCACCGACACCAACACCGGCGCGGTTATCCAGACTGGCATGCTGAGCATCCCGGCCAACGGCGGCAGCCAGACCATCAGTGTCCCGAACGTGTTCAGCCCGCTGACCTTTGACACGGTCGGTACGCAGGGCGTGACCACCGAGGTCACGGTCAACACCGACTGCCAAGAGCCGCCACGCCTGTTTGCTACCGCCACCTGCTCGGCCACGCCGGCGGGCCTGATTGCCAGCTTTGTGGTGCAGAACCGCAGCGGCGAGACCGGTATCAGCCAGCCCTACAGCATCAGCGATCAAACTGGCTTGTCATTCCAGACCGGTATGCTCGACATCGCCCCTAACGATGGGTGGCAGGTCAGTATTCCGGCTACGACCGGCGTCTACAGCCTAATCAGCACCGGCGCCAGCAGCGCCAGCACCGCCATGACCAGCGTGACCTGCCGCGCGCTCGCCCCCGATACCTCGGTGGTGCCGCGCCCGGATTGGGAAGCGATTGGTGTCGGCGCAGTGGGCGTCTGCCCCGACTGGATGGTCTATCACACCGACCAGACCGGCGATTGGGAACTCTTCCGCTATGGCAACGGCGCGGATAACCGCCTTGCCCCCTTCAACCGCAACCTGTCGCAGGGGCGCGGCCCGAACGTGACTGACCTTGCCCCGACCCGTTCACCAGACGGTGAGTGGATCGCCTTCACCAGCAACCGCGACAGCGTCAACGGCGTGGAAAACTGGGAACTGTATGTGGCCAAGGTGGACAACACCGTCATCCGCCGCGTCACCTTCAACACCACTGCCCGCGACATCGATCCGGTGTGGTCGCCAGATGGTCGCAGCATCGTGTTCGAGACTGACCGCGACGGCAACTGGGAGCTGTATCAGCTTGACCTGCTGACCGGTCTGGAAATCCGCCTGACCGAGGATGCCGGCAGCGACATCAACGCCTTCTGGACGCCCGACAACCGAGCGCTGGTCTTCCAGAGCAACCGTGACGGCCTGTGGCAAATCTACCGCTATGATGTTGTGGAGCGCACCACCTCGCGCATCACCGACGGCACGCAGAACAGCCACGACCCCGAAGTCTCGTTCAACGGCCAAAAGCTGGCCTACCGCGCCATCAACGCCGCCGGTCGCAGTGTGGTCTATGTGGCCAATATCGACGGCAGCAATGTGGTGCGCGTCTCGGACGAGACCGCCAACAGCATGAACCACACATGGGCACCGACCGATGCCGTGATCGCCTATCAGAGCGACCTTGACGGCGACATGGACATCTATGTGTGGGAAGTGGATACCCAGAAGACCCGCCTTGTCACCGATAACACCATCGCCGACTACGCGCCGACGTGGTGGTGTGACGGTGAGGTGGTGGTGTTCACCTCGGACATCCTCGGCGAAGCGGACATCTTCAATACGCCCGCCCGCCCGATCGATGCGCCGGCCATCCTCGTCGAGACGCAGGCCAACCAGATGACGACCGAGCCGGGCAATCACATCTACCCGCTCAACACCCCGTCAGAAGAGAACGCCAGCCGCGAGGCCGCCGTCCGCATCTGGATTGTGAACCCGCCGCTGTCCGCCACGCAGCAGTAACACCGCTGCCCGAAAGTTGGCCGCCCCTCATCACTGCATGAGGGGCGGTTTTTTATGCAAGGGGTACGATTGGGCAGGTGAGATGCGTCTAGGGTGTAATACGGACGGCAGTCCGTTTGTAACCTGTTCCTCTATCCTAAAGAAAGCAAATCACCATGACACTGCCCGATACCCTCACCCTTGGCCCTGCCGCGCTGACGGTGGCTGACCTTGACCGCTCGGTACAGTTTTATCGCGAGGCGCTCGGCATGGCCGAGCTGGGCCGTGATGGCGATACGGCCATCATGGGGGCAGGGCAGACCCCGCTGCTGCACCTGACCGGTCAGGTGGGGGCGACCCCACAGCCGCCGCGTAGTACGGGCTTGTATCATGTGGCGATTTTGCTGCCCAATCGTGCTGAGCTGGGTAGTGCGCTGCTGCGGGTGGATCGGGCGGGGTGGGCTTTTCAGGGGTTTGGCGACCATTATGTCAGCGAGGCGGCCTATCTGGCTGATCCGGATGGCAACGGGTTGGAGCTGTATGCAGACCGCCCGCGTGACACATGGCGTTGGGATGGCCCGCAGCGCTTGCAAATGGGCACGGCGGCGCTGGATGTGCAGAGCATCGTGAACGAGGTGCGCAATCCGCACGCCGATTGGCGGATGCCGGCGGGGACAGTGATTGGGCATATGCATTTGCGGGTGGGGGATACGTCTGTGGCGGAGCGTTTTTATGCCGAGGCCTTGGGCTTTGACATCACGGTGCGCGTGCCGGGGGCCAGCTTTTTGTCGGCGGGGGGGTATCACCATCATCTGGGGGCTAACCAGTGGCAGAGCCGTGGGGCAGGGGCAGCACCTCGGTCAGCGGTGGGGTTGCGCTGGTGGACGGTGCAGCTGCCGGATGCTGATGCGGTGGCGGCGGCGCAGGCGCGCCTTGAGGCGGCAGGCTATGCCACTGCGCCGGTCGGCGGCGGCTTTGAGGCCGGCGACCCGTGGGGCACTCCCGTGCGGGTGGTGGTGGGGTAGGGGCGCATCGCGATGCGCCCGTGAAGCATCGCGATGGGTTTTGACCCCGCCAGAAAATTTGAAGCGATTACGCTGGGTGGTGGGGGAGGGTGCTTGAAGGCGCTGCTGAATTTCGGGTATCATGGGTGTTTATCTGCACCCTTCACCTTCTCGGCGGCCAAGCGGGGCGCATCACCGCCAGCGGACTAGCCGGCCAGCCTTATTTTTTCGACCCCCTAAGCGTCCCGATTGACGGGGTGCTGGGGACCGCCGCGGCGATGCCTTCCCCTACCCCTTCATCCGGCGGGCCAGCGCTTGCTTCAGCGCCTCCCGCTGGCGCTGATAAGCCTCCGCCTCGATTTCGCCCCGCTGATGGGCTAGGTCAAGCGCAGCAATTTGCGCAATCAAAGCCTCATCACGAACAGGCGCAGCACGGCGCTGACGCACGGCCAGCACACCAGCCGCCGCCAGCGAGAGCAGCCCCACCCCAATCAACCCAATGCCCAACAGGCTTTGCGGGTTTGCCCCTCCCCCACTGGCGCGCCGCAGGGTAAAAGCGATGTCTTGCCCCGCTGCTACCGGCTGAGCCAGAAAATCCTCGAACACCCCGCCGGTGAATTCCATCACGCCCTGCGCCTCGAACTGCGCACTTTCGACGTCAAATTGGCCGGGCGGCAGCATCAGCTCTGGCTGATTGGTAACCGGATACGGCAGCTGATAACGCACCTCCCAGCGCTCTGCAAGCGGCAAAACCATCGGCACATGCACCAGATGCCCACTGCCCGGCAGCACCGCCAGCGTATCGCTGACGATGCCGGCCTGTTCATCCCATACATAACGGCTCTGGTCAAGGCCAGCAGGGACTGCCCCGGCAGGGAGGGGGATGTCCAGCACGCGCGTGCGCCCATCCTCCAGCTGACGCGCCGGCAGATAGACACGGTCGGATGGGTTGGTGAAGCGCATCACCATCAACAGCGCTGGGCCGCTGTCTGCGCTCGACAGAGCGGCTTGATGCAGCAGCAGCGAAATGCTGAGCACCGTTGGGTCGTCAGTGGTCTCATACACCGTGATGGGCAGCTGCATGGTGCTGGCATCGGCAAGCAGCTCACGGCCCACACCCAACCCGCTGATGAAGGTGACACCGGCATAGTCGGTGCTGACCAGATAGGCATAATCGGGCTGAAACACGACGGATTCAAAGCGATACTGCCCGTCGATGGCGGTCTGGGTTTGCGTATCAAGGCGCTGGCCGGTGGTGCTGAGGGTATATAAGGTGACGGGCAGCTCTGCGGGGACTGACGCGCCAGCTGTACCATTCACAATCAGGCCCTCAATCACTGCCGTTTGGGCCAATGCCGGGTCTGGGGCATCCCCATTGGCGTGGGCAAGGCCAAAGGCATAGGCAGCGACCGCGCGACGCTCATCGTCACTCAGTGCATCCTTCCACGGCGGCATCATGTTCTCGATGCGCCCTTCGGTGATGATGGTGTAGTAATCTTCGACGGTGACCCCTTCGCGCCTTTCCGGATCAGTCATGTCAGGGACAGCCGACAGCTGCCCACCAGTCACCAGCTCGCCATCGCCGCGCCCACCGACGCCATGGCAAGCCGCACAGCGCTGACGAAAAATCGCCTCACCTTGTGCCAGCGGGTCAGTGGTCTGTACGCGGGTGGGAACAGGGGGCAGGGTTGCCACCACGGGTGGTTCACCAGATAGGCCAGTACAAGCGGCGGTCAGCATCAGTACGCCGCACAGGGTCAAAAGGGACAGAGATTGTAGCAGGCGGCGTGACATGGGTGGCAGTTATCCTTTGGCAGTGGTCTTCAGCGAGGTTTGTTCGTCGATATAGCGGCGCACCGCAGCTTCGATATGCTGCTCGACATCATCCTGCGCGACAGCCGCCTGCGCCAGCGCGGGATTGGCTGCATCCAGCTCATCGAGCGCGCGCAGGATTTGCACCCCACGCTGCATCCAGCGCTCGCGGTCATCGGCGTAATCCTGATTAGATAAGCGGCCCGCGTGAAAGTCATCGTCAAGGTCACGCAGGCTGCTGGTGACCTGTTGATAGTAAACCAGCAGGGCGTCGCGCTGGCGCTGATAGGCCATCGCGGCGGCAGAGGCGCGCCCACCCCGCCGGAACGGCGCGAGGATGCCAACCAGCATCAAAGCAGCAAGAACACCACACAGAACAAGGGCTTCAACAGTCATCAGCTGGGGTCTCCTGTCGGCAGCAGCGGGTCAATGAGTGCGCTCAACTGAGTCCGTGTGACGCCGGCATAGATGAATTGGGCGATGCTGCCATCGGGTGCGATGATAAACGTCTCTGGCACGCCCCGGATGGCATACTGGGCCGAAATGCGCGTGCCAAGGTCAGGGGCGTTCAGATAGGTGATGCCGTGCCGCTCCAAAAACTCCATCGAACGCACACCGTTATCCGCATAAGCGATGCCCAGAAAGACCACATCGCCGCGCGCTTGATAGTTCTCCCACGCGGCCTGAAGCTCTGGCGCTTCGGCCACGCACGGGCCGCACCAGCTGGCCCAAAAATTGATGACAACCACCTTGCCACGCAGTTCAGACAAGCGGGCGGTTTGCCCATCAAAAGTGGTAAACGTGAAGTCAGGCGCTTGGCCCGAGGTCGGCTGTTCCTGCGTCTGGCGGGCAAGCGCAATCGCAATCACCGCGCCAAAGGCAATGAATGACACCAGCAAAAACCATGCGCCGACACCAAACCGACGCGGCCCTGCCGCATTTGCCGGGGGGGTAATGAATGTATCCAGTGGACTGTTCATGGGGTCAACTCCGGGTATCGCGCTCGATACGGGCGCGCAGTTCATCATCGGTCACAGCGGGGCGGGCAGGCAGGGCATCCAGCACATGGCGCTGCGGCTTGCTGCGCCCACCAGCATATAACCGCAGCAGCAGCATAAGGCCCACCATCACCAACACATAGGGGGTGACCAGCGACAGCGCCCGTAAGGTCGGGTCTTGCGGCGTCCCCACCACCCGATCCCCAAAGCGGCGGACAAAGTCGTCCTTAATCTGCTGGGGGGTATAGCCGGCCTCCAGCTGAAGGCGGATTTCGTAGCGCCAATCGTCACAGGCGGCTGTACCGCAGGTATCCAGTGTGATGTTCTCGCAGACCGGACAGTACAGCGTTCTGGCGATGGCGTTCACCTCGTCTGCGGTGACGGTGCGCGGGCTGTTGGTTTGGGCATGGGCAAAACCGACCGTCAGCGCCGCCAGCACGATGCATAAGACAAACAAACTGCGGCGCATGGCTTAGGCCCGCCCTTCTGCCGACAAACCGACCGCTTGCACCACGCGGCGCATGCTGGCCTCGACAGTCACCGTTGGGTATAGGCTAATGGCCGTGCCGGCAATCAGCACCAGCGCCCCCCACCACACAAGGTTGATGAGCGGGTTGATATACAGCTTAAAAGTGGCGCTGCTCTGGCTGATTTCGTCCCAGTCCAGCAGCAGCAGATAGACATCATTTTCCAGCGTGCTGTGCGCAGCGGCGATGGTCATGCTGTTCATATCGGTTTGCTGTGGAAAGAAGTCACGGCGTGGGCGCAGGGTGGCTACCAGCGCATCATCCCGATAGACCTCGACCACTGCAATATCCATGATCCGCCCATCATCGGCCACCTGTCCCCCCTCGAACCGCGCATAACGCAGGGTATAACCATCCAACGACATCTGACCGCCCACGGCAAGGGTGGCCTGTGTCTCGCGCTGATAGGCCGTGCTACCGATGATGCCGATGCCGATAATCACCACCCCCACATGGACGAGATAACCGCCATAGCGGCGTGGATTGCGCCGTGCCAGCGCCACCAACGCCACCAGCGCCCCCTCGGAACGACTGCGCTGGCGGGCACGCATGGCGCGGTAGGTCTCATCAATGGCCACCCACCCCGCCAGCGCCACTACCCCATAGCCGACCAGTGTCAGCGGGGCGCTGTGGCCCATCAGCACAAACAACACCAGTGTGACAGCCGTCAGCACCAACGGAATGACCAGCCCTGTGCCAATGCGGCGCAGCGCACTGACACCCCACCCAGCCAGCGGGGCGACACCCATCAGCACAAACAGCGCCACAAACAGCGGGCTGGTCACCCCCAGAAAATATTCCGCCCCTAGCGTGATTTTGGTATCGAACAGCAGCTCCGAGGTGATTGGCGCGCCAAAACTGCCCCAAAACACCGCCACAAACAGCGCCAAAAACACAAAGTTGTAGAGCAAAAACAGGCTCTCACGGCTCAGCAGGCCGGTCATCGGGTGGTCATCGCGCAGATGGCCCGCCCCTTGCCGCCACACAATCAGGGCAATCAGCACAAAGGTGACGCCAAACCACAGCGCAAACATCGGAAACCCAATGTCGCTGCGCGCAAAGCTGTGCACACTCTCGACCAGCCCGCTGCGGGTGGCAAATGTGCCAAAAATTACCGCCGAGAACGTGGCCACCATCAGCGCCATGTTCCATGTTTTGAACATGCCACGCTTTTCCTGAATCATGATGCTGTGCAGATAAGCCGTGCCAATCAGCCACGGCAAAAAGGCTGCATTCTCCACCGGGTCCCAGCCCCAATAGCCACCCCACCCCAGCACGTCATAGGCCCAGCGCCCACCCAATATCAGCCCCAATCCCAAGAAAATCCACGCCGTCAGTGCCCACCGGCGCGAGGCCTTAATCCACTGGATGCTGAGGTCACCAGTGGCCAGCGCCGCAAAGGCAAAGGCGCACGGCACCAAAAACCCCACAAACCCCAGATACAGCAGCGGCGGGTGGATGGCCATGCCAAAATGGCGCAGCAGCGGGTTGAGGCCCTTGGCCGTGCTGCTGAGCGCGTCAGGGCGTGGGAAGGCTGCACCCATCGGCTGCAACGCGGATTGCAGCACCTCGCCCCCTGATACCCAATAACGGGCAAACGGGTTCTCTACCGCCATCAACAGCAGCGTAAAAAAGGCCGTCAACAGCATCTGAAACAAGATGACGTGCGGCATCAAGCGGTAATTGCTCCGCCAGTTGGCCGCCACGCTCAGCGCGCTGAAGGCGCTCATCATCCAACACCAAAACAATAGCGAGCCGGCCTGTGACCCCCAAAGCGCCGTCACCCGAAAGAACATCGGCATGGCGGGGTTGCTGACCGACCAAACATAGGCCACCTGATACTGCTCGGTGATGAGCGCCATCAGTAGTGCGCCAAGCGCCACACTCAGCGCGCCAAACACCGCATAGACCGCATTGCGGGCGCTGGTCACCCATGCCGGCAGCTGACGGTAATAACCGATGGCCGCCGCCGCCGCCGCATATAACGCCGCGCCAATGGCCATCCATGTGCTGATAAACCCAACTTCGGCCAGCATCTCAGCCGTTCCCTTCGGCAGCAAGCGCAGCTTCACCCGGGTGCGGCTCGCCGAAGCGACTGGGGCACTTCAGCAGTACACTATCCCCATAAAAGCGCCCGTCAGGCTGCATCGAACCAGTCAGGATGGCCTGTGCCTCGTTGCGCAGTAGGTCGGGTTTGACCTGATTGGTCATATACACCGTCAGGCGTGGGGCGGTCGGGTCGAGCACCGCCTCATGTAGGGCGCGGGCAAGGTCGGGGGTATCCAGCGGCACATGTGCGATGGTAAAGCTGAGGTCGAGGGTCTGTGGGTTATATTGGATGCTGTCACCGATGACTGCGCCGGTCACGCGGACGGACTGCCCAACGGGCTGTGCCCCCGACAGCAGCTCATCAATGGTGATGAAATAGCGCATGCCCCCCAGCGTCCCGCTGACCAGCAGCACAATCACCGCGCCAATCAACAGCACCCCACCTACCGCAAACTTGATGTGCTCGCTGGCGCGCTGCGCACGCAGCGTCTGGCTGGTTTGACCTGCTGGTGCGTCTTTTGTCCAGTTCATCTCGGTCATCATGCCCCTCCTCAAATGGACTTTATGACAACATGCATCAATTTCTACCCTATCACAGGACAGGGTTTGCTGCCCTCATGGTATAGGTTTATCTCTCCTTCATCGGGTGATGTTCTTCCTGAAACACGGGTGACTATTTTCATGCTTTGACCTAAATCGATAACAAAATAATGCCGCTAATTGTACAGTTATGACAGTATTTTTAATGGGATGCGGAGGTGATTGGCCAAAAAACTGTTGGGATAGACAGTGCTGTTGTGTGGGTTTTTAGTCTCGGAGGGAACGGATAGCATCTATGCGCCAAATGAACCGTCCCAGCTTTCTGTTTGTCGTGGCTGGCATGGTAAGTATGATTGTCGGCCTTGGCCTGTTTACGTTCGTCCATGCGAGGGGGGATTCCTACCTCTCGGATGACCCGAACGCCTGCAACAACTGCCACGTGATGCGTGACCAGTTTCAGGCATGGCAGCACTCGTCACATGCCCGCTTTGCGAGCTGCAACGACTGCCACACGCCCCACGACTCGGCAGTGAGCAAATGGTTGGTCAAAGGGATTAATGGCTTCAACCACAGCTTTGCCTTCACCTTTTCGACGTATCCCGATGTCATCCGCATCAACCAGATGAACGCCGATGTGGTGCAGGCCAATTGTTTAGGATGTCATGATATGACCGTCAGCGAGATTGCGCCCAATCACAGCGAGGCGCTGACCTGTGTGACGTGTCATGCCGGCATCGGACACCGTACCCGCAAATGAACCGAAGGGGGTCATGATGCGAAAGGTCATTTATGGACTGATTCTGCTGGGCCTTGTGGGGGTTGGGGTTGGGATTGGCGCACTGTTGGCCAATATCACCCAACACCAAACCGAGGCACGCCAGTATCCGCTGAAGCTGGCCGAGATTGGGCCAGACGAAATCGACGCCGCAGTGTGGGGACAGAACTTCCCCATCCACTATGAGCGTTTTATGATGACTGAAATGAACTATGGTGGCACACCGTATGGCGGGTCAGAGCCATACAGCAAGCTGGAGCGCTTTCCCGCGATGATTCGGCTGTGGGCAGGTTATGCCTTTAGCAAAGACCACAACGAAGAGCGTGGGCACTTCTATTCGCAGATAGATCAGCGCAATACCCAGCGCGTGCAGTTGGTCAATCAACCGGGGGCATGTATCAACTGTCACGCGGGCGAAGCGCCCTTGCTAATTGCCGAAATGGGCTGGGACAACTTTAACCGCACGCCCTATAACGACCTTGTCGATCAGCTGCATACCGGCTCGACCTGTGCCGACTGCCACGATCCAGATACCATGGCGCTGCGCCTGACCCGCCCAGCGCTTATCAACGCCCTGACAACCAACGGCATCGACTGGACAAAGGCCTCGCGGCAGGAGATGCGTACCTATGTGTGTGCCCAATGCCACGTGGAATACTACTTCGCTGGCGACAACAAAGCGCTAACCTTCCCGTGGTCAGAGGGCCTGAACATCGACCAGATTGACGAGTACTATCAAAAAACCGGCTTTACCGACTGGACTCATGCCGAGACCGGTGGCCGGATGATCAAGATACAGCACCCCGAGTATGAGCTGTATACCACCGGCCTGCACTACAGTTCTGGCGTGGCATGTGCCGACTGCCATATGCCCTATATCCGCGAGGGCGGCATCAAAATCAGCGATCACTGGGTGCGCAGCCCACTGACCAATGTGGGAGCGGCTTGCCAGACCTGCCACAATGTGCCAGAAGAGCAGCTCGAAACCCGCATCCTCACCATCCAGAACCGCACGGCAGAACTGCTGCGCCTGTCCGAGGAGACGCTGCTAGAGGCGATTGATGCGATTGTGGCGGCCAAAAACGCCGGCGCAACCGATGAAGACCTTGCCGAGGCATGGGAGCTGCATCGGCGCTCGCAGATGCGCTGGGACTTTATCTCTTCGGAGAACAGCACTGGCTTCCACAGCCCGCAGGAATCGGCCCGCGTGCTGGCCATGTCCATCGACTTTGCACACCGTGCCAAAACCAGCGCCGAGGCGGTGCTGGCACGCCTGACTGCGCCAGAAGCAGTGGCGGCAGCGCCGTAAAGCCCGCTCTAGTCATCTCCCGTTAGCAAGCTGTGGGGGCGCAGCAGGGTGATAAGATGCCCATTGGCTGTGGCCGTGGCGCGCGACTCAACCACGGCCGATTCCTGCGGGCTGTGGA
>DAOUCZ010000150.1:0-10614 GCA_034431675.1 Anaerolineae bacterium
CAGACGGTTAACCACCTGCCGCTGCGGCTGAGCCGGCGCCCGCCCGGGACGAGTCGGAGCAACTGGTTTGGGTGGGGCGGTCGGGCGCACAATTTCTACCAGGCCTGCCTGCTCTAGGCCATAGACAATCCGGCGGATTTCCGTCTCGGACATGTTGTTGGCTTTGGCAATTTGGCGGATGGTATTCTTGGGGTTCACAAACTGTACCACACGCCACTCTTCCACGCTGAGATGCACCCCGGCATATTTCTCTTTGGGGTTTTCAGGAAAGCGCAGACACAAGTCGAGGTTGTCGATGTGCTTGGCGATTTCGTCGAGTTCTTTTAGGCGGCGCGCACCCTCGATGATGACGTTTTGCAAATCGATCGGCACAAGGATTCGGTCAGCGGCATCGACATTGACGTTTTCATCAAAGCGAAATGGCTCGCGATTCCAAACCATCACCGAATACACGATGTCGAGGATATACTGCTGCACACACGCCACGATGTCGTTTCGGCTGACATAATTGGCGCCAATCAAGCGCATCGCCAGCGCCTTATCTCCCGTGCCCTTGGCACGTTCGCGCAGCACCCGCGCCTGATTTTCGTTGAGCTTGCCACCTTTGTTCAGCACCGCAATCAGATCGTTCAGCTGGCCCACCACCGAGGCATAGACCAATTTGCCCGATTTGAACAGCACTTGTGCACGTTCTTTGCCTGCTTGCAGCTTTTCGTTGCCGTTGGCGTCCTTTTCCCCCGTAGATACGCCCTCGAAAATACGGAGGACACCCGTCCGCCCTGATAAATTGATTAGGTTTAACAATTGGGTCGCACTAAAGTCACGCAGATTGCCTTGAATGGGCATCCAATTACCCTCATTTCCATTGGCTGTTGGTGGCCGGTGATACGTCCTACGGAGAGGTATACAGCAGATTATAGTGCGGGTTGGAACAACGCGTCAACTTATCTGGCCTCAATGCACCACTAAGGGGGATTTACTCATCTCACCACTTCAAATGCTCTCCCCCGTTGACAGGCAGCAACGCCCCCGTGATGAAGTCCTGTGTGGCCAAAAAAGCCACCGCGCGGGCCACGTCTTCGGCAGCGCCGGCACGCCCTAACAAGGTCAGGTCATGGCCAATCTGCTGCCAGCGCGCTTCAGACATCCCCCGAGGAGCAAGCACCGGCCCGGGCATCACTGCATTGACGCGCACCTGTGGCGCATAGGTTACGGCGGCGGTCTGTGTCAGCATCCACAGCGCCGATTTGCTGATGCCATGTGCAGCTCGCGCCTTCCATGGCCTTGCCACACCCACATCGCAGATGTTGATGATACACCCACCTTGTCCACCATCACGCATCAAACGCGCACCGGTCTGCGTGCACAGCATCGGGCCGGTCAAATTGACGTCCAGCGTCTCGCGCCATGTTTCAAGATCGGTTTCATCCAGTGTGCCAGCAGGGAATACCGACGCGCTGTTGACCAATACATCAAGACGGCCAAAATGGCGCATCACCGCCTCAAACACGGCTTGAACCCCTTCTGGCGTGCTCACATCCGCCTGTTGAGCCTCGGCACGTACCCCCAAGGCTCGAATCTCAGCCAGCGTGTCATCCGGCGCGGTGCGGTGATGATGTACCAGTATATGCATGCCTTGTCGGGCCAGCTCTAGCGCAATCGCCCGCCCCACACGGTGCGCTGCACCGGTAACTACCGCAACTTTACCGCTCAAATTTATCTGCATGGCTCATGCTCCGCCTGAACAAAAAGGGGTATGTCGCCATACCCCCGGATGCCCGTCTATTGGCCTAAAATACTTGCCAGATTTAGTAGGCCGCACCATACGGCGTCACCGCAAGGAACAGCAGCGACACCGTGACAATCCCCACCGGCACCAGCAGCGCCAGCGTAAAGAATTTGCTGTCGGTCTTGAGGTGCATGTAATAAATCACCACCAGCGCAGCCTTGGCCACCGCCAGACCCAGCAGCAAGACAACCGCTAGCCAGCTCGAAAACACCTCGGCCACGACGATTTCAATCAACGTGAGGATGCCGAGAATGCCAAAAATGACCGTATAGAGCGGAAACGGCAGTGTGCGGCCCAGAATGGTCGTGGTTTCGGCCAACACCTCGGCGTGTGCATCGTCGTGATGATGTGCATCTGCGCTGTGGCTGTGCGTATGATTGTGGTTGCTCATAGATAACCGTTGCCCCCTAGACCAGATAGAACAGCGTGAAGATGAGAATCCACACCACGTCTACGAAGTGCCAGTACAGGCCAAACACCTCGACGCCGGTATAACGCTTGCTGCTGAATGCGCCGTTACGTGCCCGCCGCATCACCAGCAGACACCAGATGACACCGACGAACACGTGGATACCGTGGAAGAAGGTGGCACTATAAAAACGCACCCCAAGGCCGGCATATTCGCTGGCACTGCCGGCAAAATCCAGCGTGATGCCCAGATGGGCCAGCTCGCTGTACTCCACATATTGCAGCAGCATAAACACCACGCCCAACAGCGCGGTATACCGAAACCACTTCAACAAGCCGGGCACGTTATCGCGCATAATCTCGCGCAGGCCCATCACCATCGTCCAAGAGCTGGTCAGCAGCAGGAAGGTGTTGGCCGAGACCAACCCAACCCCCAGCGTCTCATGCAGCTTTTTCACCATCTCTGGATGGTTGATGCGCCACAGCACAAACCCGCCAATCAGCACCGCAAACAGCACAACTTCGCTGGCAAGGTACAGCCACATGGCAAACTTATAGTTATCGTTGCGCACGGCTTCTTCTTTGGGCGGCAGCAGCGCCGGCTGCTTGGCCTCGTGGAGGGTAATTTCACTCATGCATCACCTCTACTTTTGACCCAAGAACGCCGGCAGCGCACGCAGTACTTTGGCCGTCCAGCGCGCCACGCGCCCAACTGTCCACAGCACTGTCTTGGTATAGAAAATCAAAATCGGCAGCAAGATGGCGTTGGAAACCGACGCCACCGTACGAACGGGTTCATCCTTGATGATCCAGCCGACCAAAGCCTCATAGAACAACACATACAGCACGAGGCCGGTCACCACCGCGATAAGCAACTTGCGCCAGTTAAACGGTGCAGCAGCCGCAATGACTGCTGCCTCACCACCGTCACCGGCGGTCAGCAGACCAGCGGATGCAGCCTCGGGCAGCACATTCAACGGCTGATTCCCCTCAGCCTTCACCGTCTTAACCCCACGGTTGAGGCTGAATAAAGCCTGTGCAATCAGCCACGCGGTGAACAACAGGGACACCATCGTAAACGCCACAAACAGGATAAACGCCAACAGCTGACTGACCACCAACACGTCACCGTTAGGCAGTTCCAGCGTAAAATACCCGATCATGTTGGTGTTGGCGGCGCTATCCCCACTGACGACGTGGCCGAAACCACCGGGGAGTGCCGCAAAGAAGAACACCACCATCGTCACGATGCTCACCCAAAAGGCGATCGACCAAATCTGCTCTTGCAGAATGCTAAAGGGCGTCGGTTCTTCGTGGTGATGGTCATCCACCGCAATCTCATTGCCAAACTCGTCTTCTTCTGGCTCGTGAACATGGTGACCCGCCATCTTGCTAGACAGACCTCCAATGCCCCACACGAAGAAGATCGTGGCAAAAATGCCGCCCATCGTCAAGCCAAGCTGTGGATTCCACACCTCGGTCATGCTCTGAAGCGCGCGTATCAGCACCACCAGCGCCGCGCCCAACACAAACCCGATGATGGCCATCGGGACTGCGCGGGTCATGCCGTAACCCATAAACAACGCCCCCTTTTTGTCCGGTTCACCCTATAACCAATACAGCACCACGTAGAACATCAACCACGCGATGACAACGAAATACCACAGCTTTGCACCGGCCTCAACCGGCCACAGCTCTGCTGCCGCCGTGACCCTGCCCTGCACCACACGCCGATACATCACCAGCATATACCCGCCGATAATCAGCGCGTGCAGGCCGTGAAAGGCAGTCATCACGCGAAAAATCGCATTATACTGCGTCAGCGCAGCGGTGACTTCTTCACCATTGGCCAGCACAATGCGCGCTTCGGGCACAGGGGCAAGGGTCAGCCACTCATAGGCCATTAACCCGACAAACACCGCCCCTAATCCCAGCGCCGCGCGCCATTGTACCAAAAAGCCCGCCAGCTCGTCACGACGGATTGCGCGGAAACCACGCCGAACCAGCACACCACTGACGACCAAACCAATGGTGGCAATGGTCGGCAGTACGGCATCCAGTTTTTCGACGCCCAGCGGCGGCCATGCCGGCGACGAAGACCGCAGCTGCAAATTCACGATAATCAACGCGACAAAGGTCAAAATCCACGACGCCTGAAAGATATTGACCCCCGTGCGCGCATTGCGCAGGCGCAGTTCTGCCTCGCGCACGCGCTGGCGTTCAAAATCCAGCGTCTCTCCCAAACGGCTCTGCTGCATACGATAAACCTAGACCTCTAAAGACCTTTGACCGATACCGTACGGACGCCGCGCAGGCGTCCGTACACACAATCATTCACACGGCAAGACGCGGCAGTGCTAGTCGCCAGAGACCGGCTCTGGCGTTGCACTCTCTGACGCGCTGCTGCCACGCCCCAACAAGTTGGCTGGCGTCAGGCGCTCTTCCATCGCATCCATATAGGCATTGGCCGCTTCGGTGCCATAACCATACGGATCTTCAAACGGGACAACCTCACCCTTAAAGTTGTATGCCGGCGGGGGCGAGCTGGTCTGCCACTCCAGCGTGAGAGCACGCCACGGGTTCGAACCAGCAACCTTGCCGCGATACACCGACCACACCATGTTGTAGAGCAAGATGAACGTGCTGATGCCCAACACAAATGCGCTGATGCTGATGATGATGTTCAGGGTCTGGAACTCTGGGGCATATTCGGCCACGCGGCGCGGCATCCCCTGCATCCCCACGAGGTGCTGCGGGAAGAAAGTGAAGAAGAAGCTGACATACGTCACCCAGAAATGCAGCTTGCCCAGCTTTTCATCCAACATGCGCCCGGTCACCTTGGGGAACCAGTGATAGATGGATGAATAGATGGCAAATACCGACCCGCCGTACAGCACAAAGTGGAAGTGACTGACGACAAAATAGGTGTCGTGCATGTGAATGTCTATCGGCAGCGCACCCAACATCATGCCGCTGATGCCGCCAATCACAAATTGGCTGAGGAAGCCCACCGCAAACAGCATGGCGCTGTTAAAGCGGATTTTGCCCCCCCACATCGTGCCAATCCAGCTAAAAATCTTGATGCCGGTGGGCACTGCGATGATGAACGAGGTCACCATAAACGGGATGCGCAGTTCTGGCGACAAGCTAGTAAACATGTGGTGTGCCCACACGGTAAAGCCGACCAGCGCAATACCCATGCTGCTAAACGCAATCATCTTATACCCGAACACCGGCTTGCGGCTGTGGACTGAGATGACTTCACTCAGCACGCCCATGCCCGGCAGCACCATCACATAGACCGCGGGGTGGCTGTAGAACCAGAAGATGTTCTGCCACACCAGCACGTCACCACCGCGCGATGGGTCGAAGAAGGCCGTGCCGGCCACACGGTCAAGCAGCAGCAGCGTTAGCCCACCCGCAAGGAACGGCACACCCAGAATCTGGATGATGGAAGTGGCCAGCTGTGCCCATGCAAACAACGGCATCTGGAACCACCCCATGCTCTCGGGGCGCATGTTCTTGATGGTCACCACAAAGTTGATGGCGCCCAAGATAGACGAAACGCCGAGGATGTGCAGGCTGATAATCCACAGCGTCTGCCCATCTCCGCTAAACAGCACCGACAGCGGCGGATAAGCCGTCCAACCTGTCTCGGCAGGCCCGACGAAATAGCCCATCATCATCAGGATGCCAGCCGGCACAATCAACCAGAAAGCAAAGGCGTTTAGCCACGGAAAGGCCATGTCCTTGGCACCCAGCTGAAGCGGCACGATATAGTTGCCCAACCCTGCCCAAAACGGGATGATCCACATAAAAATCATCACCGTGGCGTGCATGGTGAACAGCGAGTTATAGAATGACCCCGTGCCAGAGTAGTCCAAGGCCGGCGTCAGCAGCTCAAGGCGGATCAACATCGCCAGTGCGCCGCCGATGATGAAGAAAATCAACGCGGTCACCATGTACTGTACGCCGATGATCTTATGATCGACGCTCCAGCGCAGATATTCGCTTAGCTTGGGCCGCGGCGCGGTCTGCGCGCCCGGCAGCGGGACGGAAACGCTAGCCATAATAAGACCTCTCTACTCTCTACCGATACGCACTTGGGGGTTACCGCTGCGACTCGACAGCGGCGGTAATCGCTTCGACATCACCACACACCGACTCGCCCGTGGCGCTCTGGGTGCACAGATAAGACACAATCGCCACAAGGTCACTGTCTGGCATCGCCAGATAGTACGCCCCATCCACCACAGCGGGTTCTTCGGCATCCGCGCCAAACTGCGGCATCACGCCGGCGTTATAGCCCGGCACAATATAGGCATTGGGATGGCGAATGGACTGTGCGATGTATTCGGCAGGGCTGGTCACCCCCGCGGACGCAGCTCGCCGTACCGCGGTATCGCCAATGCCGTTCAGGTTCGGGCCGGTCACACCAGCCCAATTCACCGAATCCAGCTTGTGACAGCCACTGCATGGATAGGCGTTTTCGTTCAGCAGGTTAAAACCGACGGTCAGCGGGTCGGTCGGCGGGTTCAGGATGCGGTCAACACGCACGTCAATGAAGCGCTCCAGCCATTCCTGCTCGGTGGCATAGACCTGAATGTAGCTGAACATCCCACCGTGACCACTGCCGCACAGCTCGGTGCAAACAATGCGATAACGCCCGGGAACAGTCGGGGTAAAAGCCACCTCGGTCTCGCGCCCAGCCAGCAAGTCCTGCTTGATGCGCATGGTTGGCACCCAAAAGGCGTGGTTTACGTCTGGGGTGGTCATCTTCAGCAGAACAGGACGCCCCACATAGGTGTGCAGCACGCTGTCGCTAAACACCTGTGTATCGGCCTCTGCCAGACGGTTCAGCGGGTCGCCATAGGTAAACTTCCACACAAACCGCTGTCCCTCGGTTTGCACTGTCAGGGGGTTGTCCTGTGGCTGGCGGATGTCTACCCACACCTGATAGCTGTAGATGGTGATGAACACCACCACCAGCGCAGGGATGGCCGTCCAGACAATTTCTAGCGTGACGTTACCATTAAAGTAAGCGCCGTCCCCTGTCTCTCCCTTGCGTGCCCGAAAGCGCACAATCGACAGGATGATCAACCCCTCAACCAGCACAAACACCACACCGCCCAAAAACAGCATGACGCGGAACAGCTGGTCGATTGGCCCAGCCTCTGCCGAGGCCGCCAGCGGGAAAATACTCGGCGCGAGCAAGCTAATCAAATAGCCGCCAACCAAAACCACCAGAGTCCCCAGTACAATCAGTACCGGATTGAACCCTGCGCGGCCTCCACCATTCTTAGCACTCAAATCCATACCTGCAACCGCCTTACTCCGATTTCACCGCAGTCAAAATCAGGCTCTCTACTTTGTTAAATCTTACACAAGTGACAGGCCGATAGCAAGTTAGGGTTAGCTATGGAAAACCTAACCTTAATCTTTGACACCGGCCCATCCAAACTTTGCCAAGCCAGACCTGCTGAATTGTAGCGCGCAGAGCGCCCATCGCAAGAGAGACTCATCAAAACGGCGGTTTAACGCGGGGCATAAAACTGAATAACCGCGCGCTTACCGTTCCAACGCCAGCGCTCATCCAGCGCTTGCAATTGTTCGGCCACACCTGCACTGATACCAACCAACGGGTCACTCTTGAGGGTGCGCAGCATCAGCAGCGCCATCCCCAGTCCACTGACCACGTCGGCAAATGGGGTCTCGTGCGCCCAAAACGCATCGCCGATGAAGCGCCGATAATTGGCGTCACCCTTCACGATGACCAACGCCGCCGATTGCAGACCCACCGCAAGGTCTGACGGCATCTGCCATGCGAAATAGGGGCTGTTCCAATAGGGATGATGACGAACCACCAACTGATCAGTCAGATACCCGCGCAAGCGCCCACACAACTCGCGCGCGCCATCGCCAAATGCCCCCTGCAAACCGCTGTCAATAAAGCGTGTCACATCATCATCAATGACATCGCTAACAAATGTGGGATGCAACTTGGTGTGCAGCACCACCCGCCTTGCCAAACCATGACGCAGCAGCAGGTCAATCAGGCATAGGTCGGCGCTCAGTTCAGAGCCGGCATTATCCGCCACCACATGCACCACCCCACCCCGCACGGTCAACAAGTGGGCAATAACCGCCTCACGGTCATCTACCAGCAGGTCTGAATCGCTGGTGCTAAGGCCCTGCGCACGGCTTTCGGCATAGCTCAAATCAACGCGGTTGCCAAACACCGCCTGATGCAGACTGCCGCGCAAAGCCTGCACACTATCACCAGCATGTGCCGCCGCCAGCGCATTGTCCAGCACAGTGCGGTGGATGTCGCTGGCATATTCGCGCGCCTTAATCGGGGCAAATGGGTCTATCCGTGTGGAAAAATAATCCACCGCATCCATCAAACGCCGATAGGTAAACGTCTCACAAAAAAACCAATCAACGCTCCGCCATGTCGCACCGGCCCGTGCCGCACAAGCTGCCGCCCATCCGGCGTATTCTGGAGTAGCGTCCTCACGCGCCGGCAGCATTTGAATAAGCCCACCCGCCGCAATCTCATCACGCAGCGCAGCCACATTGGCCAAATGCGCTGCCGGCGCATCCACCGAGCGCATCGCCTCCAGCGTCTCGTCAAGGATGTCGGGCAGGCGCACCTTCACGGTGTGCTCAGCAAAAGCGTTGCTCCCATCCGTGCGGATGGGCGGTGTCAGCGGATTAGGAGGCATCAGCAGCATCGCAGCAAATCCTTGTTGGCATCGCCAGTTTTGTAATGGGTATATGACTCCACCCATAAACCACATCAAGCGCCAAAAGTGTAGGGGCGGGTTTTCCCCACCCCTATTTGCTGTCTTAAACGGTGCTCATCGCTATTCCAACGGAATGTCCACCTTCACCACGCCAGCGCGCTCATGCCGCGCCGTCAGGGTGACTGTGCCCCCTTTGGGTGCAACCACCACATACTCCACCTTGGCACGGTCGCCGGTCACCGTTGGGATGCTCCAGATGGACAAGGCCGAAGACGTGCCTGCCCAGCCCTGAAGCTGACCAAGGTCTTCACGCAGCTTGCCAGAACGCAGCGACGCCCCCTCTGGCAGCGTGATTTCGCACATTACCCCGCGTGTGGCCTTGCGCTCCAGCGCCCGAGCACTGATGTTGGTGGGCAGATAACCGGTGTTGTGCACCGTCAGGCGGATGAAATATGCCCCATCCCCTAGTTTCTCAACATGCAGGCTGTGCTGCTCCAGCTTGGGCGAAATCAGCAGATGGAACAGCAGCCACTTTGGAAACAGCGCCACCTCGGCCTCTAAAAACTGCGGCGGCGGGTTGCGGAAGGCATAGATAAAGTCCCAACCTCCCAGTTCCACCTTACCCAGCTGCGGATGGTCAAATTCATACCAATCCACATAGCCCTTGCCGTCCAGTTTCTCATCGCTCCATTTCAGCATCGCAAGGTCATCTTCAAACGGGTGGTCTTCGTACCACTCGATGAATTTATATTCTTTGATGCCGGCCTGATTCTGTGGTGACCAAATTTCGACCGTCCACGCGTATAGGCCGAAGTGATCGTACAACCAATCGTCAAACACACCGGTGATGACCTCTTTGGGGCTGTATTTGAAGTCGTGGAACACCGATACATTGGGGTAACCCGTGATTTGTGTGCCCACCTTGCCAATGTGCTTGAACACCCGTAGGTCAAAGTCAGGTAGGTGCTCATCGGCGTGTGTGCCATATGGGCGCAGCAGCACCCCGCTGAAAGTGTGAAAGCTGATGCCACCGGTGATGTTCTTGTGTTTGGTGATGAAATCAACCTGCGCATGAATTTCTGGCTCGCTGGTCGGGTATGGGCCAGCCCCATACTGCTGATATTCCTGACGCCACTCTGCCGGATAATTGCGATTGAGGTCAAGGTTCTCCTTGATACCCTGCTCGACAATCGTCACCCCGTCATAGTCGTTGATGCGCCCTTCAAACATCACCCGATAATATTCCCCGCCCACCTCTGTAGGGTCACGGCGCACCAACAGGCGCGGCTCATCGGGGTGCTTTTTCCACTGTCCATTGGGGTCTTTCACACGCATATACAACATGCGCCCATCCCCGTCCACATCCATCTCTTCAAGGCCAGGCAGCGGCTCTTCGTCATAGGGATAAGGGCGGGTGCTGCTGCGGCGCGGGCGCGGCGGGGTTTCCATCGCCCATTCCGCCCCGTCGGGGTTCAGACGCGGGCAGATGTAATACGCACGGGTATCCAATGCACGAGTTACATCGCCGTCTGTGCCATACTTGGTCACCAGATAGTTGATGAAATACAGGCAGGCCGTGGACGGCGAAAGCTCGGTGGCGTGGATGTTGCCATCAATCCACAGCGCCGGCTTATCGGCAGCAGGGCCAGCAGCGGTGTTGGTCACCGTCAC
>DAOUCZ010000151.1:0-45672 GCA_034431675.1 Anaerolineae bacterium
GGATACCCATCTGCCCAGCGACGAGAGCGACACGCTCGCCGGCCTGATTTATGCCCAGCTGGGCCGTGTCCCGACCGTGGGCGAGACCGTCCCGCTCAACGAACAAGTCATCGCCCACATCCACAGCCTAGAAGGCCGCCGCATCCGCAAGGTAACGGTCAAGCGCCTGCGCCCCGACCCACTCGCCGACGACGACACCGCCGATAAGCCCAACAAATCCCCAGCTCCCACCGAGGCCGACACGCCCGATGCCCCGCACGAGAAAGATCACTCATGACCACCCATGACCTGCCAGACCTCATCCAGACCGCCATTCAAGCCGCTAAGATGGCCTATGCCCCCTATTCACAGTATTCGGTTGGGGCAGCCCTGCGCACCACGGATGGCCTCGTCTACACCGGCTGCAACGTCGAAAACGCCGCTTACCCCTCGTGCATCTGTGCCGAGCGCACCGCGCTGGTCAAAGCCGTCAGCGAGGGCCACCAGCGCTTCGACCTGATTGTGATTGCCACACAAAACGGCGGCGCGCCCTGCGGCTCTTGCCGCCAGATGCTCTACGAATTCGCCCCAACCATGACCGTCATCACGGTTGATTTTGCCGGCAATATCACCAGCGAGCTGCTGCTGCAAGACCTGCTGCCCAACGGCTTTGGCCCACACAGCCTGCCCCGCTAAACTCAAGACCCCGCACGCCCATAAAAAAACATGGACGGCCTGCTGACCGTCCATGTTGCGTTGAAGATGCCAGATATGCGCGGGCTTTGGCTCACGGCACATGGACAAGGCGCACATCATCCACCCACACCCGCCCCGCCGTGCTGCGATGCCGCACCACCACCCGGATGCTGACGACATCAGCGCGGTTGAGCGTGAAGGCGGTGTTAAAGCGCTGATGCGCCGGCACCAGCCCCGAAATCGGCCCGAGCGTGGTCGATTGGGTCGAGCTGTCGCCATAGGTCACCAGCGCCGACATGCTCAGATTGGCCGCAGGTTTGTTGCTGCTCATGCTCAGCGACATGTCATACACCTGCCCGCTGGCAAACGTCCAGCCGGGCCGGTTGGCCGGCGTAATCACCTGACGGATAATCGAGTTTTCGCCGCTGCCGCCGATAAACAAGTAAGCACACCGGCTGCCATTAGCGCGCCGGCCTCTGCCACACAACACCTTGTCATCCGCACGGCCAGCCGGTTCGCTCCGGCGCACCCACTTGCCGCTGCCCTCAAACCCGCCATCCACCACCAAGTTACGTGTCGCACTCATGTTGAATGACAGCGTGCCGCCGCCGCCGCTCGCCCCGCCCACCATGATGGCGTAGCGCATCCCTGCCTGTGCGTTAAAGGTCAGAGTCTCGGTGCCGCTGCCGCTGATAACATTGGCACATCCATGCGCCACCCAGTTGTTGGTGTTGCCGGTATAGACCGCCACCGCCGTATCATAACCGCCAGCACTCACCGTCACCACGTTGTCATAGGTGGGGGTATACAGATACCACAGCGTGCGCCCGATGTCGGGGGCGCACCCCGCCGCCGGCTCAATCGACAGGCGGGTATACCCGCTCGTCCCGCGCGAATCGGTGTAGCTGGTCGCGCCGTCAGGGATGGTGAAGGCGCGGGTGGGATAATCACCCACGATGCCCGGATAACGCGCCAGCATCCCAGCCTTGTCCCCATCGCTCAGGCGGCTTTGCTGGCCCATCAAACCGTTGGTGTTATAGGCGGTATATGGCGACTTGGCCACGATGGTTGGCAGGCCGTTCTTGCTAAAAGCCGTGCGGAAGTAGTGCATAATCGACTCGAAGTCGTAAGGGGTATCGGTCTGGGCACTTGCGCGGATGGCGAAATTGTTCTCTGTGCCGGGGATGATATTTTCCCACCGGATTTCGACATAGGTATCGCGGTCGGGGCGGCTTTGCTCGTGCCAGAACCCCAGCGCATGGGCAATCTCATGCGCAATCACAAAGCGCGCGTTCCAGTTGTAGATGCCGATATACTGCTCGCCGCCAATCATCCCGATATAAGACCAGTTGCCCGACGAATTGATGAAGCGGATGTAGTTGTTCTGGGTGGTGCGGGGCACAAACACCACCCCGGCCACCTGCTCCCACTCACGCATGGCCGCGCGCACATGGTCGCGGTTGGTGCTGCTCACATCCGAGGCAAAGGCGTAATACACAATGCCCTGCGGCCACTTCGTCCCCTCAAAGGTCGAGCGGGTTGCCGCTCCCACCGGCACGATGATGTCGCCGTCAATCAGCTCATAGCCGGGCAGCACCACCGGCCCGCCCGCGTCTGCCGACGGCAAGGCCAGTGGCTCAGGGTCAGCATAGGTCAAGGTTGCGATCATCAGCAGGGCGTTTAATGCCACAATCGGCAGCAGCAGGCCCAGTATGCGTTTATTCATGATGGATGTTCCGTGAACAGATAAGACAATTCTTTGTTTATCCTATCACCATTCACGGCGTAACGAGGCTTAAGACTGGGAGTCGTCGGGCAAGCGCCGATTGCTTTGGCCCACCGCCAGACAAAACAGACCTCGTCCCACCACAACGGCGGGGCGAGGCCTGTATGTCCTGTGGCAATCGTGGGTGGGTCAGCCTTGCTTAGAGGTTGCCACGGCGGGCCTGTTCTTGCTCTAGCGCCTCGAACAAGGCCTTAAAGTTGCCCTTGCCAAACCCGCGTGAGCCGTGACGCTCAATCACCTCGATAAACATGGTGGGGCGGTCTTGCAGCGGGCGGCTAAAGATTTGCAGCAGATAGCCTTCGTCGTCATAGTCCACAAGGATGCCCAGCTCTTCGATAGCCTTGAGGTCTTCCTTGACGCCGACGCCGGCAAGGCGCTCTGGCAGCAGGTCATAATAGGCCTGCGGCACGCGCAAAAACTCGATGCCGCGTGCGCGCAGTTCGCGCACCGTGTTCAGGATGTCGCCGGTGGACAGCGCCAGATGCTGCACCCCGGGCGTCATGTAATAATCCAGATATTCCTCGATTTGCGACTTCTTCTTGCCCTCTGCCGGCTCGTTAATCGGGAACTTGACGCGCCCGTTGCCGTTGGCCATCACCTTGCTCATCAGGGCGCTGTACTCGGTGCTGATGTCCTTGTCGTCAAACGACAGCAGCTGGCGGAAGCCCATCACATGGTGATAAAAGTTGACCCAATAGTTCATCTTGCCCAGCTCGACATTGCCGACCATGTGGTCGATGGCCACCAAGCCGGCGCTGTCCGCCTCATAGCTAATCGGCTGATAGCCGGGGAAGAACACGCCCTTATAGGCGCTGCGATCCACAAACACATGCAGCGTCTCGCCATAGGTTTTGATGGCTGCGGTGCGAATCGTGCCATGCGCATCAGACTGCTCGCGCGGCTCCCACGCGGGGACAGCCCCGCGCGAGGTGGTGGCATGGAAGGCATCCACCACGTCATCCACCCCCAACGCAATCACCTTGACGCCATCACCATGCAGCATGTGGTGCGCGGCCATCTCGTCGGTGGGCTTATAGGCCGCGCTGACCACAAGGCGGATTTTGCCACTCTCCAGCACATAGCTGGCAAAGCGGCGGTTGCCGGTCTCTAGGCCAGAATACGCCACCGGCTTAAAGCCAAAGCCCTTCCACCAAAAATACATGGCCTGCTTGGCATTGCCCACCCAGATTTCGACGTGGTCAATGCTGTTGATTTTGAGGTGGTCAGCCTCTTCGCTCATCGGGCGCTGGTCAAGTGCTGGTGCAGTGGTCATAATCGGTCTCCTTATGGGGGTCTCAAGAGAAATATAGGGCTTAAAAACCGAACACACGCTTCAGGCGCAGCACCCCCTCACGCAGGGCGTCAGGCTCTACCGCGCTGAAGTTGAGGCGCAGGGTGTGGCGCTGCCCGCCGGTCATGCTGAAGGCAGCACCCGGCACATAGGCCACCCCGTGCCGACTGATGGCATCTGGCAAAGCCGCCATCGCGTCTACCGAAAGGTCATTGAGCGTCAGCCACACGAATAAGCCGCCGCTCGGGCGCGTCCATGTGGCATGACCGGTGAAGTGCTCGCCCAGCGCGTGCAGCAGGGCCGCGCAGCGCTCGGCATTGGCGGCGTTCAGCCGGTCGAGATGCCCCGCCAGCAGGCCGCGATCGAGATACTCGTACACCGCCCGCTGCGTCAGGCCAGACGACTCAAGGTCGAACGACTCGCGCAGGGTGATGATGCGGCTGGACAGCGCCACCGGCGCAACCATCCACCCCAACCGCAGGCCCGGAGCCAGCATCTTGGAAAATGATCCCAAATAAAACCCCCATCCGGCCTCGTCATAGGCCTTGATGGGGGTGGGGGCACGCCCATTAAACGACAGGGCTGAATACGGGTCATCCTCGACCACCGGCACATGATAACGCGCAGCAAGGCGCGCAATCGCCCGCCGATGCGCATCCGGTATTGTCACCCCCAAGGGGTTCTGATAGGTCGGTATCAGCACGGCCATGCGCGGCTGACGCGCAAACGCCGACTCCAGCGCGGTCAAATCGACGCCAGTTTCATGGTCAACCGGCACACCAATCACCTGCGCCCCGCGCCCCGCCGTCACCTGCCCAACGCCGGTAAACGTAAAGGCCTCGGTCACCGCCAGCGCCCCCGGCTCAACAAACAAGCGCGACAAAATGCTCAGGCCCTGCTGGTTGCCATTGGTGATGAACACCTGCTCTGGCGTGCAGTCCACCCCGCGCCCGCGCATATAATCGGCCGCCCACTGGCGCAGCGGCTCATACATCGGGCGATATTGCAAGGCCGCGCCGCCCTCGCGCGCGACCACATCGGCCACACAGGCCGCATACGCCGCCGCCGGCAGCAGCCGCGAATCGGGCAGGCCGCCCGCCAGCGAAATCACGCCCGGTGCGCCCGCCTGCCGCAGCAGCTCGCGCATCACGCTGCGCTGAAGGCCGGCAGCTTCGGCACTGATGACGTAATCCGAGGTTTCTAGGGTAGGCAGCATCGACAAACACACCTCGTCATCTTCAGCGCTGACGTCGGCAAGGTGGTCGGTGTGCCGGCCTTCTGGCCGTCCCCGCCCGCCTACAACGGCAGCTCGGTCGAGAATTTCAGCTCATCCAGCACCACACGGGTATGGATGCGCGCCACCGCAGGTATCGGGGTCAGCACGTCCATCAAAAAGCGCTGCAAGTCCTGCCGGCCTCGCAAAGCCACCTTGAGGATGTAATCGTAATCCCCGGCCACGTGATAACACTCCAGCACCTCCGGCGCGGTGGCAATACACGCCCGAAAGTGTTGAACATCGGCAGGTTTGTGCATTTGCAGCGTGACGGTGATGAAACACAGCAGGTCAAACCCCAACTTTTCGCGGTCAAGCAGCGAATGCGTGCTGCGGATATACCCCAGCTGCTCCAACCGCTTCACCCGCGCGTGAGTGGCCGGCGCAGACAGGTTGACACGGCGAGCCAATTCGACATTGCTGATGTTTGAGGCCTGAAGTTCACGCAGAATCGTCACATCCTGCTCATCGAGTTCATCAGAATATTGTTTCACACATACCCCCTTGATGTCAAATGGTGTTCGTGATTTTAGCGCACAATCAAAACTTATGGCAAATAAAAAGCCGATAAACAGATAAAAATTCGGCACATGGGGTCAGGCGCGGCACAGCCCGACCCCATGCGCCGAAAAACCCAGCACAGGCAGCGGCTTAGGGATACTGCACAGGGGGCAAAATCAGGGTGTCTCCGCCGGCGTGGCGCAGGACATCGCCGGTGCGCTCATCCACCACGCGCAGCGCAACCGACCACACCACCGGCGCAGAGACCGCCGGCACGTTCAGCACCACCACATCATTGACGGTTTGGCCGGCGCGCCAGCAGGTCGGCGGATACTGCCCCCCCTGCGCCGTCCATGCCGGCAGCTGCGCCACCACTTCGCCCACTTCGGGGTCTTGGGCGCGCGCCACCAGCTCAAAGTGATAGGGGCGCTCGGTGGGGATACCCCCCTGCCACAAAAACTCAAAGGTGATGGCCTGCTGCGCGGGGTCAGAGACATGCCGCACCGCCGCAAGGCGCACCTCGCCAGCGTAGTCGGCGCTGTGATAGTCCACATCCATCGTGTTCCACGGCACATCGGTCAGCCCGCCGATGTCGCTGCGCGGCACAAGCGCCGGTGGGTTCATGTCCAGCGGCACCACATACAGCACGCTGGCCATCGCGGCCAGCACCACGGCCTGCACGCTCAGCAGGGCCAGATGGCCGCGCACGCCGGCCTCACGATAGACCGACGCCCCCATCAGCACCAAAAACGGCATATAAAACAGCAGGATGCGCGCGTTCTCGCCCTGCACAATCCCCGCCAGATTGACCGCCATCACCGTAGCGGCCATGCACAGCGTCAGGGCATCCAGCGCATCAGCCTGACGACGGCGCAGCGCGCGCACCACCCCCCAGATGGCCAGCAGGGCCGCCGGCAGCCCGGTAAACAGCAGCACATCCCATACATGCAAAATCAGCCACGGGGCATACTCGCGCACCACAAGGTCTTTGTGGGTGGTAAACGTCTCGCGCAGGATGTCTACCGGGGATACGCCGGTCATCAGGGTAAATATCACCCACACCGACAGCAGTCCAACCCCAAACACCACCCCAACCGTCACCGGCCAGACCAGCGCACGCAGCCCCTCCGCGGTCGGGCGCACCCACAGCGTATAGGCCAGCGTATACAGCCCCATCAACAGCAGCAGCGGCAGCACCGAAAAGTTGAGGAAGGTCGTCAGGCTCAGCACCACACCAGCTGACAACACCCATCCCAGCCGTTGACGCATCAATCCACGCCCCAGCAACCAAAACGACAGCACACACAGCACCGGATAGAGCGTGTTCCATGTCGGGGCAAACATCCCCAACGCCGGTATCAACGCCGACCATGCCGCTGCGCGCCCTGCGGTACGCCGGTCGCCAGTCAGGTCATGGGCCAGCGCATAGACCGCCAGCGCCAGCAGCGCCGCCAGCAGCGGAAACCCGATACCCACCCCCGCGCTGACGATTTCGCCGGCGCTGGCGTTCATCACCTGCACATCAGCGCACTGATATAGGCGCAGCGGCAGGCTAAGCGGGCCGGTGACCCCGCTCAGCAGCGGGGAATCGAACACCCCCGCCAAAAACTGATGAAACAGCGGCTGTCCGGGGGGACTGGTCGTAAAATGGATCAGGTTGGCATCCAGCGCCTCCTGCATCACTGCCGGCCAACGCTGAAGCGTCTCCAGCGTGCCCTGCGGGGTCATGATGCGGGTGGCAAGGGCCGAAGCGCCGGTCTGCACCGGTGACACCGTGCGCGAAAACAGCGTGAACCCGACGTCGCCCTGCGTCGCGGTCACGGCAAAGCCCACCGCTGCGCCGCCCAACACCGCCCACCATGCCAGCGCCCATCCTCCGCCCCGCCGGTCGAGCAGGCTTGCCCCCATCACATACACGGTCAGCACCACCGCCAGCAGCAGCACGCCCCCCAGCTCTGCCGCCGGCACATAAGACCACTGCCAGCCCGCGCCCCCTCTCAACCCCGGGTAAATGTCAAACGCGATACAGACCGCCAGCACACTGCCGGCAGCCACAATTGCAGATAACATCCATCGACGCATGGTTGCCTCTTTAGCGTGTAGCGTGATTTGTCTGTCAAGCGGGGTATATGCCCCCGCACCTATCAGCGGACAGCCCAGCGAATGACTATCCCGTCACTGCCGGCACTAAACAGCTGCGCCCCGTCCTCGCTGAAGGTCACGCCGCGCACGCCGGCAGTATGCCCATCCAGACGCCCCAGCGCCTGCATACCATCCGCCGTCCACAGGCGCACCGCGCCCGTCTCGCGCACTGTGGCAGACCCTGTGGCCAGCAGCTGATTGTCGGGGCTGAAGGCCACCGCATAAAACACATCGTTATCTTGTGTGATGGTGCGCTCGGCACGGCCTGTCGCCACGTTCCACAGGCGCACCGTCCCGTCCTGACTGGCGCTGGCCAGCCGCGCGCCGTCTGGGCTAACGGCAACATCATAAATCTCGCCGGTGTGGCCGGCAAAGCTCAACAAAGACGCGCCAGTATCGGGATTCCACGAGCGCATCCCGCCGCCCTCGCCCGCCCCAATCAGCACCGAGCCGCCGGGGGTATACGACAGCGCAAACACCCGCCCAAAACCGCCTTCGATTTCGCCGGTCTGACCGCTGCCGTCCGCGGCCCACAGCTTAATTTTGCCGTCCTGCCCGCCGGTCGCCACCGTCTGCCCGTTGGGGCTGATGGCCACCGCCAACACCGCCGCGCCATGCTCCCCCAACGTGGTGATGCCCTCGCCGGTCTGCGTGTTCCACAGGCGCACGCGCCCGTTGGCCTCACCAGTGGCAAATACCCGCCCGTCCGTGCTCATCGCCACGGCCTCGCCCCCACCACTCAGGCGAATGGCCTGCTCACTGCCGGCATTTACATCCCACAAGCGGGCGCTGCCGCGGTTCTCCACCGACAAAGCATACGCCCCATCCGGCGACACAAACACGCCGCGCAGTGGGCGGCCATAATCGCGCAAAATGGCATGATTGGTGCCGTTATCGGCGCGGAACATGCGCACCGCATCGCCCAGCCCCACCGTCACCATATACACCCCGTCGGGGCTGTAGGCCAGCTCGGCAGGCATCGTCTCCAGCGTGCGAATCAACAGGCCAGGCGCGCCAGTCGCCACATCCCATGTGCGCAGCGTGCCGTCTTCGCTGGCCGTCGCCACCAAACGCCCGTCGGGGCTAAAGGCAATCACCCCCACCCAGTTGATGTGCCCATTCAGGGTGCGCTCCTCGCGCCCGGTCAGCACATTCCACAAGCGCACCGTGTTGTCAAAGCTGACCGTACCCAGCAGCGCGCTGTCGGGGCTAAAGGCCACATCCATCACCGATGAGCTGTGACCCGCCAGCGTCTGACTCAGCTGGCCCGTGGCCACAATCCACAGCTGCGCCGTGGTATCGGTCGTGCCGGTGGCCAGCAGGCGTCCATCAGGGCTAAAGGCTACAGATGTCACCGCGCCGGGCGCACTCAGCGTGCGCCGCAGCACCCCGCCGCTGTCCCACAAGCGTGCAGTGCTGTCAAAGCTGGCGGTGGCGATGGTGCGCCCATCAGATGAATACACCACCTCGCTGATATAGCCAGTGTGCCCCAGCAGGGTGGTGCGTTCCGAGCCGTTGGCAAAATCAATCAGGTGCACCACGCCGCGGCTGTCGCCCAGCGCCACCGTCCGCCGATCCGGCGATAAGGCCACCGCCGTCGGCGTGTAGTTGGCGCGGATGAAGCGCGGCGCAGCGCTCATGTCCGACGGGGTATAGACCCACGCCCCCACCGAAGACGCCACCACCATCACCGAGCCATCCGCCGAAAAGGCCACATCCCGCGCCGTGCCGCGCCCCAGTCGCCCTACCTCACGCACTGACGACACGTTATCGGGGGAAATCGGCGTCAATGTCTGTGTCTGTGCCGCTGCCGGCAGCATACCCAGCAAACCCATCAGCAAAACCGCGATACGCCACATAAAAACCCCCTCACACACCCGTGAAAACGCACGGCCCAAAAATATTATTCACACGTGTCCGCCCAACCCACGGGTTTGCAAAACACAACCTAAGTGTAACGCGCTGTGGCTAGGCGGCAAAGTGTGGGTTAACATCACGGTTGATTTTGTGGTGATTTATAGGCAGGAAAAGGCACAATGACCGTCCCCACCGACACCGCTTTCGACTTTGAGACCCCACTGGCCCACCGCGCCGCAGACGGCTTCAAATGGACGCTGTATGAGCCAGATGTGCTGCCAATGTGGATTGCTGACATGGATTTTCGCTCACCAGACTGTGTGGCACAGGCACTGGCGCGCCGCGCCACCGAGCACGGCGCGTTTGGCTATCAGTTCGACTCGCCAGCGCTGCGCAGCACCCTTCAACAGCGCATGAAGACGCTCTATCACTGGGACATCGACACCGCTGACATCGTGTTCTTGCCCTCACTGGTGGTCGGCCTCAACCTGATGTGCAAGCTGTACGGCGGCGAGGCCGGCAGCGGCGTGCTCACCTTCGCCCCGATTTACCCGCCATTTCTCAGCGCGCCCAAAAACCACGGCCAACACGCCGTACAAGTCGAGATGACCGTGCGGAAAGACGGGCAGCGCCTGCACTACGACATCGACCTTGCCGCCCTAGAGGCGGCCATCACCCCACAAACCCGCCTGCTGATGCTGTGCAACCCCCACAACCCGACCGGGCGCATGTTCACCCGCGCCGAGCTGGAAGGGCTGGCCGAGCTGGCCGAACGCCATGACCTAACCATCGTCAGCGACGAAATCCACTGCGACCTGCTGCTGGACAGCGCCCAGCCGCACATCCCGATGGCGTCGCTGTCTGCCCAGACCGCCGCACGCACCATCACGTTGATGGCTCCTTCCAAAACCTTCAATGTGCCCGGTTTGGGCCTTGGCTTCGCCATTATCCAAAACGAGGAGTATCGCAAAGCCCTGTATGGTGAGATGTGGTCTGGCACGGTGGCCCACCCCAATGTGATGGGCTATGTTGGGGCACAGGCCGCCTATCAGGATGGGCAAGCATGGCTGAGCGCAGCGCTGGCCTATCTGCGCGCCAACCGTGATGCGCTGGTCGAATACGTCGAGCGCGAGCTGCCAGATGTCAACATCAGCATCCCACAGGCCACCTTTTTGGCGTGGCTGGACTTCCGCGCCACCCCCATTGCCGACAACCCCCACAAGGGCCTGTTGGAGCGCGGGCGGGTGGCCCTGAACAACGGCGCAGACTTTGGGCAGGGCGGTGCGGGGTTTGCCCGCCTAAATTTTGCCTGCTCGCGTGCGGTGTTGATGGATGGACTGGCCCGCATCAAACAGGCGCTAAACGAGGTCTAACGCACCCGCCAAACCGTTTCATCCGCCCCGCTTTGCAGGTTCTCGAAGCGAGCCAGCGTAAACAACCAGTCCGACAGGCGGTTAAGATACACCAATGCCTGCGGGTTGACTGACTCCGCCTCGGAGAGCGCCACCGCAAGGCGCTCGGCACGGCGGCACACCGTCCGCCCGACATGGATTTGTGCTGCCGCTGGTGTGCCCCCCGGCAGCACAAAATTCTTCAGCGCCGGCAGCCGCTCGGTCATCTGGTCGATGCTGGATTCCAACCACGCCACCTGCTCACCGGTCACGCGCACCACCCATGCAGCGTCCGCCTCCAGCGGGGTGGCAAGGTCTGCCCCCAGATGAAACAGCGTGTTCTGCACCTGCTCAAGGTCGGCATCCACCGATCGGGTTGGGCCAAGCGCACGCGCCAGCCCCAGCACGCTGTTCAGCTCGTCCACTGTGCCGTAAGCCTCCACACGCAGATGGGTCTTTTTGACACGCCCACCTGCAAACAAACCGGTCGTGCCATCGTCTCCGGTGCGGGTATAAATCTTCATATCGGGTTGCTCCTGCCTGACCTACGATTGCCCAGCGCTGTCCAAGATACCGGTATTCTCGCATCCCAACCCCGCCGGCGCGAGTGTAAAGATATGGGCAGCAGCAGCCAAAGCTGATATTTTCTCATCTGCCTGCGCAACCCATCAGCGCATCTTGGCGTAAATTTTTGTGTTATAGTAGCTACCACAATCATGAGTGTCCGGTGAGGGGGAGACCAACTTTGACGACACACACACCAACCATTAGCCTGTCCGAGCAAGTGCGCAGCCTTGTGCAATTGACGCGCTGGCGCGAACACCTGCCCTATGACATCCCGCTGACGCTGTTGGGTGCGCTGCTAGCGGTCTATGGGATGTCCAACGGTCAGCAGCTTGACTATCGCCTGCTGACGGTGTTGATTGCCAATATTTTGGCCGTGGGCTACGCCTTTATGATTAATGACATCGAGGACGCGCCGGACGATGCGCGCGACCCCGACCGCAAAGATAAAAATCCGGTCAGCGCTGGCCGTTTGACCGTGCGCGCCGGTTATAACGCCTGCCGCATCGTGGCAGTGGCCGCCATGGCACTGTATGCCACCGGCGGCTGGGGCGTGTTCATCATCGGCGGCATCACCCTGCTGCTGTCGCACCTGTATTCGTGGCGTCCGGTACGCCTCAAGGCCTATCCGGTCACTGACGTGGTCTCGCACTCGCTGATGCTCAGCGGCTTGATTGTTCTGGCCGGCTATTTCATTTATCACACACAGCCCGGCGTGGCGTGGCTGGTGGCCGCCTGCGTGACACTGTTTTCGGTGTATGGGCAGCTGTATAACCAGCTGCGCGACTATGAATATGACAAGCTGGCCGGCCTCAACAACACCGCCATCATCCTTGGCGAGCGCAACACGCGCATCGCCATCTGGGTGAGCATCGTGCTGGCGTTTGTGTGCCTTGTGGCCTCGATTGTGATGGGCGCTTTTCCATACTGGTTGGCTGGGGTGGTCGCCATCGGCCTGCTGGTCAGCTCGTTCTTCAGCACCCAATACGACATGCGCGGCACCAAGTCGATTGACTCCAGCGCCGCCATTCAGGTGCGCGGGATGGTAGCGGTCAACGTCACGGTGTTGGTCTGGCTGGCTGCAGTGCTGATTGCGCAGTTCTTTGTGCAGTAACCGCCCCAACCGCTAATCGATCCCAACTGCAAATGAGCCGGCTGATGTCGGCTCATCTGCTTTGTGGGGCGCTCAGGGCCGCCACGCCAGCGCATACACCCGCCCGCTGAGGCGAAACAGCGGCACTGCTTGCCCGCTGTGCAAGTCGATGCGCACCACCGTCCCATCCCGCCGCACCATGGTCAGGCCGCTGTCTGGCATCCACGCAAACGGCAGCGGATTGGGCAGGCTTTCGGTCAGCGGGCGCGGAAACGCCATCCCAGCCCCCCACACCGACAAGGTATAGCCATCCAACGCCGGCATCCACAGCGCCACCCACTGCCCATCGGGCGAAGGACGCGGGCGATACCCCGTGCGCGGCAGCACCACCTCAGCAAGGCCGCTGTCCGCATCCACCCGCAGCACCCCCGTACCGCCCGTGGTCAACACCCCATGCACATACACCCACGCGCTGTCTGTCGACCATGCCGGCACGACATCGTTTCGCAAGGGATGGGCATAAAGCAGGCGCGCCTCGGCATCCGGCCTCGCATCAAAAGGCACAACGCGGACGGTTGTGCCGCCCCCCGTCCCCTTCTCGCTGAAGGCAATCCACCGGCCATCTGGCGACCATGCCGGCGAATCCTCCCACGCGGGGGTAAAACGCAGCAAGCGCTTGATGCCACTGCGCAGGCTGAGCACCGAGATGTCGCTGTTGGGCAGGCGCGCATTAAACGGCTGTCGGCGCACCGTCATATACGCCAGCTGCGCCCCATCTGGCGACCATGCCGGCTGATCATCTTCGGCAGAAGACCCATCAAAGGTCAGGCGGCGCACAATGCCCGAATACCCATCCACCATCCACAGGTCATAGTCGGCGCTGAAGGCCACCACCGGCCCGCCCATCCACTGTCCAATCAGGGCAGACAGCGCCAGCAGCACCACCAGCACCCCCCACCCGACGATCACCGCGCGCGCACCAGCCCACACCATCCCGCGTAGCCCGCCTAACCGTCTGGCGCGGGGCGCACCCGCACATCACCGGCAATCACGCGGCGGCGCAGCCCCTCGTCGTCCCGCACCCACAGCGCCCCGTCATCGTCCACGTCCTCGGCAGTGCCCCAAAACGGCATCACGCCCTGCACGTGCACCCGCTGCCCCAGCGTCACCAGCCTGCTGCGCCAGCGCTGAAACAGCGCCGCCGATCCCAGCAGCGGCACACCGGCCTCTAGGTGCGCGATCAGGCTGACCAACATCGCCAACCGGTCAACAGGACGGCACAACACCGCCTCCACACTGACCGCCTCACCTGCCAGTGCCGTGCCGGCAAAATCGACGGACACATTGACCCCAATGCCCAAGACCACCCCGCGCAGAGCAATCCCATCCCAGTGGGCCTCGGCCAGCACACCAGAGACCTTGGCTTTGTCAATCAGCACATCGTTGGGCCACTTTAGGCCCACCGCCGGTACGCCAAGGCCGTCGAGCATGTCTGCCACCGCCAATCCGCCCAGCATCGACACCGCAGACAGCGCCTGAGGCGCAGTCCGCAGCACCACCGACACCGCCAAAGCGCTGCCCATCGGGGTTTGCCAAGCACGGTTCAGCCGGCCACGGCCCGACGTCTGCTCGTCTGCGATGACCAGCGCCCCGTGCGGCGCACCCTCGCTCAGCCATGTGCGCGCCTCGTCCATGGTGCTGCCCACGCTGGGATAATACCGAAAAGCCCGATCGCCCAGCGCAGACGCCAGCTCGGTCGGTGAAAACACAGTGCTCAATCACGCCTCCAGAACATAAACTGACGCAGCCAGCGGCGCAGGATGGCCCACCGCACATCTGACCATGCATCCTCCACGCGCTCCTCGACATTGGGCGATACCGACAGCGGCGACGGCGGGCCGTAGCGCTCGGCATTGTATAGATGGGTAATCAGGCGCACCGGCTTCTCCACTTCGGGCAGGGTGCGGATTAACCCCGCCTGCCGCTCGCTGGGCGTCTGCGAGTCGGAGAACGACAGGCCCGCAAGGCGCAGATAACGGTTGAGGCGGGCATACGCGCGCTCAATCGGGGTCAGGCCTTGCGTGCCGCGCCACTCCCACCACCAATACAGCCCCCACAGGGCGGCAATCAGCAGCAGCGCCAGCAGAATCACAAAGAAAATCAGGCTGAAAACCGGCATCAAAAATTCCAACGGGTTCTCATCCTGCGGGTCTGGCGGCGGCTGAGTGGGCAAAATCACCAGAGTCGGGGTCGGTGTGAGGGTGGGGGTGGGCGTCTCGGTCGGCGCAGACAAGTTGGACTGCTGCTCATCCGGCGGGGTCGGGGTGGCGGTGATGACCACCTGTTCCGCGGTCGGGGACGGGGTCGGGGTCGGGCTGGGCGACGGGGTCGGGGAAGGAGTCGGCGCTTCGGGCGTGGCGGTGGACTGCCCGCCGACCGGATCGCGGTCACCGGCACGCTCGGTCTGTGTCTGTGACGAGGTCGGCTCAAACTCGACCCAGCCATAGCCGGGGAAGTACACCTCTACCCACGTATGCGCATCAGCCTCCCGCACGATATAGCGCCCAGAAGCCGCGTCATATTCGCCCTGCGCAAAACCTGCCGCCATCCGCGCCGGCACGCCCAGACTGCGCAGCATGGTAATCATGGCCGTGGCATAATAATTGCAGTACCCCTCACGCAAATCGAACAAAAACCACTCAATCGGGTCACGGCCGGTCGGCGGGGTTGGAATGTTCTGCTCATAGCGGATGTTGGCTCGCAGCCAACGCTCAAGCGCCTTGGCCATGTCATAGGGGTTGTTCGCCCCTGCTTCTTGCACGATGCGGCGTGCCAGCTGCGCCACCGAATCGGTGATGACCGCCGGCGTGGCACGGAAATACTGCGGATGCGCCCGCACCCACTCGGGATAAGCCGTGCCCGCCGCGCGCAGCTGATCGGCGGTGGCGATGCTCATCCGCCCGACTGCGCTGTAGCTTTCGCCGCTGGTCAGCGGGCGATAAGGGCGCACCGCAGAGACGTTCAGCGGGCTGGTATCGGGCGCGTCGCGGTTGATATAGGTGATTTCGGAGCGCGTCCCCAGCTCAACCCGCCAAACCTGCGGGATGCTGTGCACCAACCGCAGCGCACGCTCGCCAATCACGTACTCGGCCTGCACCGGCAGACGGGCGGCATCGTCTTCTAGCGGCACAACCAGCGGGCCAATCTGACGGGTCAGAATCACCTCGGCGTTGCGATACCACCGCCCATATTCATAGGTCTCAAACACCCGCCCCCGCCAATAATAGCGGCGGCCCTCGGGCGGCGGGGCAGCGCTGACGGTGAAAATCACCTGATCCCCCAGCTGTACCGCCCCACTCAGCTGAAGGTTTTCGCCGCTGAAATAATCTGAACTGACCGGCCCATCTGTGCCCAGTGGGGCAAACAGGCGATTCCACACCTCGCTGAGGTCGGCCAACGGGTCGCTCTGCAAAAACTCTTGAAAGCGCTGCGCCTGCTCCTCCAGCGGCTGAACCGGCGCCAAAGCGGTCAGCAGCGCCAAAATCGCCGCCGCCGCGCCCGATACCCACAACGTCTGCCGGCGGTTTAGTCGTTCGTCCAGTCGCAGGCCGGCCCGATACCACTCGTGCTGTCGCTCTTCGTATGCGGCGCGCGCCAGCACAATCAGGGCAAGGAACAAAAACGTCAGCAAATACGGCTCAAAGGCGTTTGGCCCGCTGTAAAACACCGCATTCAGCAGGATAATCAGCGCCGGGGGCAAAATGGCACGCCACGGGTACTGCTGAAGGTGAAAAATGTGCCACGTGACGTTGTATGCCAAAAACCAAAACAGCGTCATCACCAACAGGGTAAACACCAGCGTATCTTGATTGATTGCGCCGCTGGAGGCATCCATCAGCCATGCCGAGACGCGCGCAATCAGCTCGCGCATCCCGCCATCCAGCGTGCCCGCCGACAGCACCAGCACCCATCCGCCGCCCAAGGCGCTGATGAACATCAGGGCTAAAAACTCGCCCCAATGCCGGCTGCGCGCCACCAAAAAGCCAAACAGCACCCCCAGCACGCTGATGGAGGCCACAAGGCCGTGATCGACGGCCCATTCAGCCGCCTGCAAGCTGAAAGCTGGCAGCAGCACCATCCCCAGCGAAACGGCCAGCATCAACCAATCGCCGGGCCTAAACACCTGACGATAAACATCGGAAAACGCCCCAGCAGCGCGGCTGAGGGGCGCGTCATGAATCGAGCCTGTGGTCATGCGTTGCAGATTCTCGTCTGGGTTATCATCGCTCGATGATACCCGCGCACGGCCCGCGCGACAATCGACAACCCCCCAACGCTTGCCCTATGTGCTATGTGCTGGGCCAAGGCCCGCTCACAGCAGGGCGAGGGCCACGCCAATCATCGCGCTCAAGATGCCCACCAGCCAAAAACGCTGCACCACCTGCGTTTCGCTCCAGCCCGTCTTCTCAAAATGGTGATGCAGCGGGGCCATCTTGAACAGGCGGCGTCCACCCGTCATTTGGGCATAGCCGATTTGCAAGATGTTGGTCACGGTCTCGGCCACCGGCACAATCGCGATAATCGGCAGCAGCAGCCACTGACCGGTCATCACCGCCACCATCCCCAGCGCACTGCCCAACGCCATACTGCCGGTATCCCCCATAAACAGCTGGGCCGGGTGCGCATTGAACCACAGAAAGGCAAAGCACGCCCCCACGATGATGAAGCTGAACTGCGTGATGAAAATCTGCCCCTGTAGATAGGCGATGATGCCATAGGCCGCAAAGGCCGAGGCCGAAATCAGACCGCACAGCCCATCCACCCCGTCGGTGAAGTTGACCGCGTTAGTGGTGGCAATGATGATAAAGGTGGTGATGGGGATGAACAACCACGGCGGTATCGGGATGGCAATCGGCAGCAGCGGCACAATCACCTGATTAGCGCCGGCAAACCCGCCGTCATACAGCGAGATGACCAGCGCCGCACCCAACGCCAACACCAACTGCCCCAGCAGCTTGGTGCGCGCCGAAAGCCCCTCGCCAATCATCCCGCGTGAGATGTTGATGCCAGACCAATCGTCCACCCACCCCAAAATCGAGAACCCGACCATCACCCCCAGCAGCAAAAATACCGAGCCGCCATCCCCGCCGCGCAGCACGCTGGAGATATTGAGCGCGATACACAGCAGCACCGTCGGGATAACAATCATCACCCCGCCGGTGGTCGGCGTGCCTTTTTTGTGGGCGTGCTGAGACACCTCTGGCAGGATGTTCTTGCCCATCCGCAGGCGGCGCAAAATCTCGATGAACGGGCCGCCCCAGATTACGCCCAACAGAAAGGTCAGGCCGCCGGCGGTCAGCGCCAGCGGCAAAGAGGTTGAGGAGGTCATGCCGTAATTGCCTTGTTAAACCAGCGTTTTATCCCCGCCGGCGCAGCACCATCGTCAGCGTCAATGCCCCCAGTGCAAGGCCCGCAGCAACCATCAACAGGCCGAGCAGCGGGGCAGGGGCATCATCCGGCAGGGTTTCGGCGCTTAGTGTAGCATCTGGCGGGCCGGCCTGCACGTCCAATTCTGCCACAGCGGAGCTTTCGGTGGCCATCTCAGGGGCGACCGGCGGCATGATAGGCGCAGCGGAATAGGACGCCGGCACAGTCGGTTGGGCCATCGTCAGCGTGGCCATGCTTTGTGCCGCCCGCGTCGGTGATGGGGCAGGCAGCAGCGCGCCGCCCGCCGCGCCGGGCTGTTCAAGCGTGGCTGTGGCCGTGGTTTCGATGACCGCGCTGCGCATCGACATCTCGGCGGCGGTGCTGCTGTCTTCAGGCTGCGCCTCGGTCGGCACAGAAGTGCCCTCTGGCGCGGCCATGAAGGCCATCGCATCTTGGCCAACCGCCGGCAGGCTGTCTCCCATGCCGCCGAGGCCGGTCGCGTCTGGCTGATTGGTCTTCAGGTCGGCAGGGAGCGGCACGGCATCCGCATTGGCCGACTCGAACGCCCCAAACGCCGCTGTCTCGCCCTCATCCACCACTTCGGTCACCGCCAGCATGGCCACACTGGCGGTCTGGGTGTTTGGCTGGCGCGGCGAACCCAGCAGCGCCACCATCCCGATCACCACCAGCAGGGCCGAAGCCACCGCGCTCAACACCGGCATCGCCCAGCGAATCAACGGGGCAGCACGGCGCGGCGCAGCAGCGGGCCGGTGATCACGGTCGATGCGATCGGCCTGCTGGCGCGTCAGCCGAAAGTCGCGCGGGGCGGCAAGCGTGGGCAGCGTTTTAATCAGCGCCACCGTGCGGCGGATGGCCTCCAGCTCGGCGGCAAATTCGGGGTCGCTGGCGGCACGGCGCTCAACCTCCGCGCGGTCATTGACCGACAGCGCGTCGTCGAGATATTCAGAAATCAGGTCATAATCACGGTTGGTCAGCATCAGATTACACGTCTTGCCGCACGGCGGCCTGTGGGCTTAGGTTACGAATTAAGACGAAAGACATCGGCAAAAAGTTCCTGTTTGCCCTCCAAGCAGCGGCGCATGGCCAAGCGCGCCCGGCTGAGGCGTGACTTCACCGTGCCCAGCTGGACATCGGTCTGGTCGGCCACCTCTTGATAGCTGTAGCCCTCAAGGTCGAACATCACCATCGTCAGGCGCTGGTCTGGCGGCAGCGCGCTCAGGCAGTCCTGAAGCGCGCGCTGGGCGTCGTGCTGCTCGGCGATTTGCTCTGGCGTGGCGCTCTGCGAGGCCAACGGCGCACCATCGTCGCTGTCTGCGCCGGGCAGGTCTTCAATCGAATCGGCGGGGCGGCGCTTTTCGTAGCGCAGGCGGTCATAAACCCCGTTGGTCACGATACGCATCAACCATGCCTTAAAGCTCCCCCCGCGAAAATCACGGATGCTGCGATAGGCGCTGATAAACGCCTCCTGCGTGGCATCCGAGGCGGTGAACGGGTCGCCCAACAGGCGATAAGCAGCGCTGTAGGCTGCGTTTTGATAGCGCAGCACCAGCGCATTAAAGGCGTCCAGATTGCCGCGCTGGGCGGCCATAATCAGCTCAAGATCATCGGTTGGTGTCGGCATTGACTTTGCGCCCATTTTGCCTATACTCATATTGTACCGCGCCGGAGTGGTGAAATGGCAGCCACGAACGACTCAAAATCGTTTGCCCCAAAGGCGTGTGGGTTCGACTCCCACCTCCGGCATACATCGACAGCCCGCAGCCTCCAACGCGGGCTGTTTTTTTGCCCCGCACCACGCTGCACATCCCACATCACTCCTGCTGTAGATGCATCCGCCGCTCAGTGTATCGCAAAATCAGCCGAGCCGCGTGGGGCGTTCGGCCTACGCCTGCTCAGCGCACCGCCGCCCATCCATAGCCGCTGACCACCGCCCGCACCCCGCGTCCACTGATGTTCATCCACCCCAGCGCCACCTCCACCGATTCGCCAGCACTCAGCTCGCCCAGCTCCACCACCCGATACGCCAGCACCGCGTCCCCATCCAACAGCATCACCACTGCCCGCACCCGCTCCACCACATAGGGGTGCGGGTTGGTCACCCACACCAAGACCTGATAGCCGTTCTGTATGTCCTGCGTGGCGCTCTGCTCGCGCACATCCAGCACCACCCACGGCAAGCCGTCGCTCAACGGCAGCGCCTCTAGGCTCACAATCACCTCATCAGCCGCCTCATCCACCCACAAGCGGTATGGCGCGCTCATCCCCGCCCCAATAATCGGCTGCTCCAGCGCATAGGCCGGCGGCCCACTGGCCTCTGAACCACCGGTGTGCAGCACCACCCACACCACCGCCGTGCTCTCAAGGTTGACCACCAACCCCAAACACTGAAGCTCACCGCTCCACAGCTCTTGACACTGCGGCGGCAGCGCCATCACACTTAGACCGGCAGGCTCAGACGAAGGCGCAGGGGTCGCCGTCAGCACACGGGGCGCACGCGCCGTCGGGGTAACGCCGGGCGGCTTGACGACTGTCAGCGTCACCAAGGGGGGGAGTGTGGCAGAGGGGGTAGCACTGATGGGAATGACCGGCGCACAAGCCGTCACGAGGACGCTGATAAACGCCGCATATACCCCCTGACGCCAACCCCAGAAGCCCATAGGTAATAGTTTTCCCTCATTATCCCAAAAAACGGGGATTTATCCCACATTATAGCCCAATTGCCCCTCTTAGCGAGTCGCAGAACATGGGTAGAATTACCTAAAGTTTGTGGATGCAGCTCAACACCCCCTTTAATGGGCGCTGATGTATGAAAAGGAGATGCCCGATGCAGCAGCAAGACGATACCCCCACCCCTCTCGAAGTGCGGGTCGGTGAACGCCTGAAGGCGCTGCGCCGGACGGTTGGCACTGCCGAAAGCTGTACCGGCGGCCTGATTGCCCACTTGCTGACCGAAGTTGCGGGCAGCTCGGCCTATGTGCTGGGCGGCATTGTGGCCTATGCCAACGGTGTCAAAGAGCAGGTGCTGGGTGTGCCGGCCAGCCTGCTGATCCAGCACGGCGCGGTAAGCGAACCGGTCGCGGTGGCCATGGCCGACGGTGCGCGGCGCGTACTGCGTGTCGATTATGCGGTGGCCGTCACCGGCATTGCAGGGCCGGGCGGCGGCACGCCCGAAAAGCCGGTCGGCCTTGTCTATATGGCGGTGGCTACCCCACGCGGCACATTCCCGGCCATGTTCCGCTGGGACAGCAAAGACCGCAGCGCCAACAAAGCCCGCTCGGCACAGGCCGCCCTGCGCCTGCTGCTCGACCATCTCGGTTAGGGGGAAACGGGGTGCATCCGGTGCTTTTGCCATTCCATCGCGCTGTGAGGGTGGCACTGCTGTGCGCCCTGCTGGCCAGCTGTGCCCCCGCGCGTGAGCCGGCGGTGGAGTTGACCGCCGCTGCCCAAAACGCCACCCTATCAACCGAGGTGGCCAACGCCCGTGCCAGCGCCACCTATGGCGCAGACCAGCGCGCCGCCACACAGGTCGCCGCCAGCGATGTCATCAGCCGTGCCCGTGGGCGGCAGAACAGCATGATTAGCACCCTAGAGGCGCTTGACATCCCCCGCCCCGACGTGCGCCAGATTACCCCGGCAGTCCTGCCCACCTCGTTGATACAGAACACCCCAACTCCAGACACGCTGGCTGCCGGTGGCGTCACGCTGGCCGCCCCCACCCAAGACCCCAACACCACCCCCACCTTCACCCCCGCGCCCACCGACATCCCCCCCACCCAAGACCCCAACGCGCCGCGCATCGCCAACCTGATGACCGCGCCGGCGGTCGGGCGGGACGACTGTGCCCAGAACCCCACCACCAGCTTCCGCACCACCACCTCACAAATCTATGTGGTCATGCTGGCCTACAACCTATCCCCGGGCAATGTGGTCGCCTCGCGCTGGTTCAAAGACGGGCAAGCCATGGCCTTTTATGAGTTCTCGCCCAACTTCACCGTCAACGGCGCGTGCATCTGGTTCTTTGTCGATCAGACCGATTTCACCTTTGAGGCCGGCGCAAATTACGAAATTGTATTGAGTATTAACGGAGTCAGCGTTGATACAGCCCGATTTACGGTAGAATAGTTTGTAATGCACAATGCCGCAGGTGGGTTCAAAAAACTGTTTAAGTTGCGGCGCGAGAGGTATATAGAGAGCCATGTCGCGCATTTTTATAAGCTATAGTCGGGCTGATGAGCCGTTTGCGCGGCGTCTGGCCGCCACACTCTCTGACGCGGGCGCGGATGTGTGGATTGATGTCGAAGACATCCCCGCCGGCATGAAATGGTCAAGCGCCATCCAAGAGGGCCTCGATTCCAGCGACGCGCTGCTGGTGGTGGTCTCGCCAGAGGCGATGGCCTCGCGCAACGTGGAAGATGAATGGCAGTACTTCCTTGACCGCAAGCGCACCGTCATCACGCTGCACTACCGCCCGGCCAAGATGCACTATCAACTGCATCGCATCCAGTATGTCGATTTTCACGGCCAATCCTTCGAGGTGGCCTATGGCCGCCTGCTGGCCGAACTCAGCCGCGCCGGCATCACCGACCTGCGCCCACCGCTGCCCGATGACCCCACCGATGCCCCGACGGTCAAGCGCCCGCCGTCCCGCCCGACGCGCCCCGCCGCCACCCGTCCGGTTTTGATTGCAGCTGGCGGTGCACCCGCCTCGTCGCTGGCCTCAAACACGCTGCACACCCGCCCGTCATCCAAGCCGCGCGCGGTGCGCACCGCCCCGCCGCCCTCTCAGTCACGCATTGACCGCCTGATGCAAACGCCACCACGCGTCCGCAGATGGGGCGCGTGGTGGAAGCACTGGGGTACGTGGGTGGCACTGGGCCTGCTGCTGCTGATGCTGCTGGAATCGATTTTGCCGGCGTTTCAGGGGCGCTAGGGTCAGCTAAGCCAGCACGATTTGGCCGTCTTCCATCGAGGTAATCACGGCAAGGCTTTCGATCGGGAAGCCAAACCCCTGCTGGCGCATATAATCACGCCCGTTCTCAAAGGTTTTCTCAATCACACACCCCGCGCCAACCGGGATGGCCCGCGCGCTCACAATCATGCGCGCCAGCGCCGCCAGCGTTTTGCCAGAGGCCAAAAAGTCGTCGATAATCAGCACGTTTTCGCCCTCGTGCAAGAACTCGGCGGCCACCAACAGGCTGACGTTCACCCCCTTGGTGTGGCTGGGGGCGGTCTCCAAGAACACCGGCCCAGACATGGTTATCGGCTTGATTTTGCGCGCATACACCACCGGCACTTTCAGCACATAACCCGTGGCCAGCGCCGGCCCGATTCCAGAGATTTCGGCGGTCAGAATGCGGTCAACGGTTTGGCCGCTGAAGCGGTTGGCCATTTCCTCGCCCATCTGCATCATCAACACCGGGTCAATCTGGTGATTAAGGATGCTGTCTACCTTCAAGATTCCGTTGCCAAGGTTGCGGCCTTCGGCGGCGATGCGGTCTTTTAGGGCCTGCATGGTTTACTGATGTGCTCCCGGAGTATGGCCGCCGTGTTCTTCATACACCTCTGCAAACGCCACCTCGTACTGACCTGCCGGCAGTTTGCCCAGCTCCGCGCCCGCCTCTTGCCCTTGTGGGCTGAGCAGCGACGAAAACAGCGCATCCTGCGTGGCAAAATAGGCCTCCATCACACGGTAATAGGGTGATGGGCCGCTGGGACTGCCGGTGACATGCACGACCTGTCGGCGCTGGATGCCCGGCATCCGCTCGACCAGCGCCAGCAAGTTGTTATAGCTGTCCTCGAAGGTGTGGACGTCCGCCGGTTGGCGAAACAGAATGAGGAGTTTGAACATAAGCGGCCTGTCTATCTCGATAGTGCCGCAAATTATACAGGTGCGCCATGCTGTTGAGAACGACAAATCGCCCCTTAGGGTCGCACAGAGCTGATTTAGGGCTGCGGCGTATTGGTGGCAAAAATGACCGGCGCAGGCGTGGGTGTAGGCAGATTGCCCGTCCACACCACGCGCCAAATCAGCCCATACACAAAGTCGGTGACCACCAGCGCCCCGTCTGGCGCAACCACCACATCCACCGGGCGCACCAAACCGGTCACAAACGGCTCTGGCACATATTGGCGCAGGCGCTCGGCATCGGTGGGCAGGGCGTCTGGCTCGATGCGCACCACCCGCTGCCCGCCCGGCACGCCGTTCCAGAACGCCACAAACAGCGATTGGGCGTAATTGGCGGGGAAACTCTGGCCGTCATACACCGTCAGGCCGCGCGGCAGGGTATAAGGGCGCAGAGGCAGCAGGTCGGGCTGAAGCGGCAGACTGTAATCGGTGGGTGGGCAATCCTCACAGCCGCGCGTGCGATAAAACGGCCAGCCATAATGCGCCCCCTGTGACACGCGCAGCACACGGTCGCCGATGCCCGAGGCCGTGCCGTTGTCGGTGGCATACAGGCGGCCATCGGCAGCAAAGGCCAAGTCGTAGGGGTCGCGCAGGCCACCGGCATACACCTCCGCCTCGCCGGTCTGCGGGTCAATGCGCAAAATCGAGGCCTCGTAGGGCTGCGGGGTGGCATAACGATAGCGCTGTGGATCGGTTGGCTCGCCGCGATCGGTCAGCGCCCCCACACCCAGATACAGCGCGCCATCTGGCCCAAAGGCAAGGCCCTGCGGCTGCTGGTCGATGCTGGTGCGGCAGCAGGGCAAATCCGCACGCAGCACCTCGGCCTGCCCCGTGCCCACATCCACCCGCCAGACCGCGCCGCCGCGGGTCGGCGTCAGCCGTGACGACACGAATAACGCCCCCGTGCCCGGCTGAAACGCCAGCCCAACCGGCGAGACAAACGCCGGCGAGACCCGCTCGACCTGCCCGTCAGCGCCCAAGGCATAGACAGCGCCGGCGCGTGTGCCGTTCTCCAACACCGTGGCATACAGGCGGCCATCTGGCCCATAGGTCATCTGCATCGGTTGGCCGGGCCAGCGCCCAACATACTCGACCGCAAAGCCCGGTGGCACGCCGATGCGGCTTTGCCAGCCGGCAAGGTCATCCTCGCACGGAAAGTCATCACAGCTCCAGCCCGCGGTCGGCATCAATGGGGCGGGCTGTGGGGCGATGGGTGGGGGCGGGCTGGCCAGCGCCGCCAGCGTCGTCAGAAGGGCAAGCAGGGCAGACAGCACCAGTGTGCGCTGCCGCACCGGGGAAAAGCGTGAACGGTTCAAGTGTCCTCTGGGGGCTAGAGCAGTTTCAGTTGTTCTTCCGCCGCGCGTGAGGCCTCTTCGGTCAGGCCCAGCTGGCTGAATATGGTAATGGCTTGATTGAGCTTGCGGGTGGCCTGCGTGCGCTTGCCCCGCCCAATCAGGCTGCGGCCATGGGCATACAGCGTGCGGGCGATTTCGGCCTCGGCATTGACCTCACGCAAATGCTGGATGGACTGGGCAAAATGATAATCCGGGTCGGGGTTGATGTCTGGGTCGATGCTGGCGGGTTTGAGGCTGAGGGCCTCCCCCATCGCACGGTCAGCAAAGCCCATCAGCAGGGTCGCGTGCAGGCTGTAGGCAATCAGATGCGCTTCACGCGCGTAGTTCCACGCCAAATCGACGTCACCACGATTAGCATAGATGCTGGTCAGCGACTTGGCAATATTAACCATATGGAACATACGGGCACGCTCCATGCGGTCGGGGTCGCGGTCGGGGTCAGGGGGGAAGGGGGCACTGGCCATCGCATAACAGTCCAACAGGGTGGTTTCGGCCTGATCGGGATAGCCCAACGTAATCAGCATCTGCGCCTCGTTGATGCGCGCCGTAACCTGCATCTCGCGGTGGCCAAGGTCAAGCGCCGCCTCGTAGCTGATGCGGAAGTACTGGCGCGCACGGGTAAAGTTGCCTTTCAGGCGGTAGGTCTCGCCGATGTTGAGGTGGCAGGCCACCACGCGGCGGCGCATCCCACCGGCGCTGAACAGGTCACGGGCACGCTCAAAGTGCTTGATGCTGTCATCATAATACCCGCGCCGCCCTTCGATAATGGCGCGCCGGAACTCTATTTGACCATGGTCATTAAAGCGGTGCTCGGCGTCGGCCTCGCCGGCCAGTACGTCAAAACGCGCCATCACCTCTTCATAGGGCACCGACCCCTCTTCCCACTGGGTAATTAAGCGGGCGGTTTCGGTCTGAACTTCGGGGGACACATGCGGTTCGTTGGTCATATCTTCATCATTTTACAGCAGTTTAAGCTGTTCCTCAGTGGCTCTGGCAGCGTCATCCACCATCCCCAGCTTGCTAAACATGGTGATGGCCTGATGCAGTTTGCGGCTGGCCATGGTGGCGCGGCCTCGACGGGCGAGGCTGCGGCCTTGCAAATATAAGGTGCGGGCGATTTCGCCCTCGGCATTGATGTCCTTAAAGGCCATGATGGCCTGCGTAAAATACGCATCCGGGTCGGCGGCAAACGGCGCTTCGGGCGGGCGGCCCAGCAGGGTGATGGCCTGTGCCACCGCGCGCGTGGCAAACCCCAGCGCCAGCGAAGAGCCGATTTCGCCGGCCACACTGTGCGCTTCCCGCGCGAAGCGCCATGCCTGCTCTGGGTCACCGCGCTCCAGATAAATTTGCGCAAGGGCTTGCAAGATGTCGATGCGTTGATCGAGCCAGCTGCGGCGCACCATCTGCGGGGACTGCCCCTCTTCAATCACCTCGAAGGGCTGCTCTGACAGCGTATAGGCCTCCAGCAGCATCGCCTCGGCCATATCGATATGCCCTTGCGTCAGCAGCATCTGGCCCTCGTTGGCACGCGCCAGCACCTGCATCTCGCGATACCCTTGATCCACCGCGGACTCATAGCCCATGCGAAAATACTGGCGTGCACGGTTATACTGGCCCTTAAGGCGATAGGTTTCACCAATGTTCAGGTTGCACATCAACACTTGCAGGCGGTTGCCGGCGCGCAAGAACAGGTCACGCGCCTGCTCAAAGTGGCTGATGCTGGCGGGATAATTCCCACGGTAGCCTTCAATCACCCCACGCCGCGACTCGATATAGGCGGCGTCCTGCGCACGCCCATCCTCCAGTGCCGAAACCTTGAGGGTTTCCAACTGGCGTATGGCGTCGGCATAAGGCAAACTTCCATCGGTCCACGCGGTCAAAATCTGCATGGTCTCAAGGCGGATATTAGGGGATGATGGTGTATCCATATCTTCTGCGCGACCCACATGGCGAATGAACGGTGTAGCGTATATTGTCCGTAAAAACCGCGCAAATTACAACAACATATGAGGGTGCAATCGTATGCGAGTAGGGTTTATCGGGTTTGGCAGCGTCGGGCAAGGGGTGGCGCGCATCTTGCAGCAGAAGGCCGAATCACTGGCACGGGACTACGGGTTTGCGCCACGCATCACGGCGGTCTACACCCGCTCGCGCGGGGCACTGCTGCACCCCGACGGGCTGTCACCCAGCGCGCTGCTCGAGGCCATCACCGCCGGCAGCCTCGACCATTACCCTGCCACCGACGGCCTCATCCGCGCCCTCAGCGCTGATGACATCGCCGCCAGCAGCGCCGTGGATGTGCTGATTGAGGCCAGCCCGACCGACCTGAAAACCGCCCAACCCGCGCTGGGGCTGTGCCTGCGCGCCCTAGACCATCACAAGCACGTGGTGCTGGCCAACAAAGGGCCGGTGGCGCTGGCCTATGGCCCGCTGATGGCCCACGCCGCACAGCGTGGGCGGCGCGTGCTGTTCGAGGGCACGGTGATGGCCGGCACACCGTCGCTGCGCCTTGCCATGGAAGCGCTGGCGGGGTGCAGCATCACGCGCGTGCGCGGCATCATCAACGGCACCACCAACTATATGCTGACACAGATGGAAACCGGACGCCCCTATCACGAGGTGCTGGCCGAAGCGCAGCGCCTTGGCTATGCCGAGGCCGACCCCGCCGGTGATGTCGATGGATGGGACGCCGCTGGCAAACTGCTCATCCTGTCACAGGCGCTGTTTGGGCAAGCCCCCAGCCTCGACACCATGCCCGTCACCGGCATCCGCGCCCTCACCCCCGACGACATCGCCGCCGCCGCCGCCGAAGGCGCGCGCTGGAAGCTGATCGCCGAAGCCACCCCCGACGGCGCAAGCGTCCAACCGCTCAAAATCCCGCTGACACACCCGCTGGCCGGCGTGTCTGGCACCCAAAACGCCGTCACCTTTAGCACCGACCTGATGGGCGACATCACACTGGTCGGGGCAGGTGCAGGCAGCATCCAGACCGGCTTTGCCGTGCTGGCCGACCTGTTGGCCCTGCACCGTATGGGGGTCTAGCACACCCGTGGACATACAACGCCCAGCCAGCGGCATCCTGCTGCTGGTCGAAGACGAACCCGATATGCTAGACGTGCTGGAAGCCATCCTGTCTGCGGAGGGCTATACCGTGCTGCGCGCCATCGACGGTCTGCAAGCGCTGGAAGTACTCAACGCGCTGCCCACCCCACCCGACATGATTATCGCAGACATCATGATGCCGCGCATGGACGGCCTAGAACTGCTGCGCAAAGTGCGCGAAAACGAGCAGTGGCTGCACGTCCCCTTCACCTTTCTGACCGCGCGCGACACCCCGCGCGACATCGTGCTGGGCAAGAGCATGGGCGCGGATGAATACATCGCCAAACCCTTTGAGGTCGAAGATTTTCTGAAGCTGATTGCCGCGCGCTTGCAGCGCTATCGCGCGCTGGCCAACGCCCAAACCAACCGCGTCCAAGACCTCAAACGCCAAATCCTGACCCTGCTCAATCACGAGTTTCGCACCCCCCTCACGCTGATTGTGGCCTATACCAACATGGTCAAGCACTATGATCAGGCACAGGCCATGACTCCCGAACAGCTGATGGAGTTTCTGGCCAATATCAGCGCAGGGGCACAGCGCCTGCGCCGCATGATTGAGAACTTTGTGCTGCTGGCCGAGCTTCAGTATGGCGACGGCCAAGCCGCGATGGCATGGCGGATGCGCCGCATCGACGACCCGCGCCGCCTGTTCGAGGACGCCCTAGAACTCGTCACCCGCGACATCAGCGCGCACGTGATCGAAACCGACATCGCCCCAGACCTGCCGCGCTTCACCGGGGACGCCGACTCGCTGGCCATCGCCCTGCGCGAGCTGATTGATAACGCGGTCAAGTTTTCGGCCCGCGGCACCACCATCACCCTCAGCGCACAAGTGCGCGACGGACATCTGTATTTTATGGTGCGCGACTGTGGGCGCGGGATGCCGCCGGAACAGCTGGCCAAAATCGGGGCGGCCTTCTATCAAATCGACAGGCACAGCACCGAAGATCAAGGCATTGGCGCGGGGCTGGCCATCGTGGACGCCATCGCGCGCCTGCACGAAGCGCGCGTGCACTTTCAAAGCCGTATCGGGCAGGGCACAACCGTCTCCTTGGTGCTGCCGCTAGACCATCATTTCTAACTTGCTCAATTGCCAGAGCGCCCTACCCCCATAATTGGGGTTATTTAACAAATAACCCCCCTTTGGGGGTCATTATGTCGTGTGCGAGGGGTTCATCAATCCCAAAACAGGCAACCCCCATTACAATTCGGGCAGGTCCGTTCAGTTCTAAGGATTCCCTATGAGCAGTCCAACTGCTGCCCCTTCTCAAACCCCTGCACCCTCCCCCCGCGCCCTCCCCGACGAGAACGCCCCCTTTCTGTTAGAGGTCGAAACCCTCTTGCACCGCGAGGGAGTCGCGTTGGAAGCCGGCCTCGATGAGGCCGCCGTCCTTGCCCGCCGCGAAAAATATGGCACCAACGAACTCACCGACCGCGGGGTCAAAAACCCGCTGGCCATCCTGCTCGAACAGCTCAGCGACCCGCTGGTGCTGATCCTGATTGGCGCAGCGGTGGTCTCGGCCCTGCTTGGCGAGGCCAAGAGCGTGATTGCCATCTCGCTGATTGTGGTGGCCAACGCCGCACTGGGCGTCAGCCAAGAATACCGCGCCGAAAAAGCCATCGCCGCCCTGCAAAAGATGAGCGCGCCGGCAGTGCGTGTGCGCCGCGGACGCCGTGAGTTCGACATCCCCCCCGCAGAACTCGTCCCCGGCGATGTAGTGCTGCTGGAGGCCGGCAGCATCGTGCCGGCAGACGGGCGCGTGGTGGAGAGCTTTAACCTCAGCGTGCAAGAAGCCTCGCTCACCGGTGAATCGGTCTCGGTCGAGAAGGATGTCAAGGCGCTGGCCAACCCCAACATCACGCTGGCTGACCGCGTGAACATGCTCTACATGGGCACATCCGTCACCTATGGGCGCGGCACGATGCTGGTGACCAGCACCGGCATGTCCACCGAGCTGGGCAAAATCGCCACCCTGATTCAGGATGTCGAGAGTGAGCAAACCCCACTTCAACGCCGCATGTCCGAAATCGGCAAGGCGCTGTTCTGGGTGGCCATCGCCATCATCGCGCTGGGCACGCTGCTGGGCCTTGCCAACGGCGGCGCGCTGCAAGAGGTGTTCCTCAACGGCGTGGCGATGGCCGTGGCAATTGTGCCCGAAGGCCTGCCCGCCGTCGTCACGATTGCGCTGGCTTTGGGCGCTCAGCGGATGCTGCGCCGCCGTGCCCTCATCCGCAAGCTGCCGGCGGTCGAGACGCTCGGCTCTGTCACCGTGATTTGCTCCGACAAAACCGGCACGCTCACCCAAAACCGCATGAGTGTGCGGATGATCGAAATCGCCAACCCGCACGACGAACCAGACTATCCGGCCAAAGACCACGTCGAAGAGGTCGATTTGTCGCTGGTGGGCAAGCAGCTGTTTGCCCACGACCCACAGTATCGCTATAAGCAGCCCGGCAGTCGCACACAAGCCCTGCTGCTGACCGCTGCCGCGCTGTGCAACGACTCGACGCCCGACAGTGAATCGGTCAAGACCGGTCAGTTCCGCCTGCTGGGCGACCCGACCGAGACCGCCCTGCTGGCCATGGCCGCGCAGTACGACATCACCAAAGAACTGATGAACGAGACCCTGCCGCGCGTCTCCGAAGCACCCTTCAGCTCTGAGCGCAAGCGCATGACCACCCTGCACAAGCTCAACGGCGTTTCGCCCACCTTCATCCACCGCCCCGACCACAATCACCCGCAGCCCACCGAGATGCCGCTGTTCAACTATGACCCGTCCTCGCCTGACCGACCCAACATCGTGGCCTTTAGCAAGGGCGCAGTCGATGGGCTGGTGGAGGTGTGCACCCATGTGCTGGTCAAGGGCGTGCCGGTGGACATCGACAGCAAAGCCCCCGGCAGCGACAAAACCTACCGCGAGCGCATCCTAGAAGCCGACTCGACGATGGCCTCAGAGGGGATGCGCGTGTTGGGCTTTGCCTATGCCAAGCTGAAGGCCCTGCCCGCCAAAGTGACGCCAGAGACGGTGGAGCACGACATGACCTTCCTCGGCGTGGTCGGCATGATTGACCCGCCACGCCCCGAAGTGAAAGTGGCCGTGGAACGCTGCGTCACCGCCGGCATCCGCCCGGTGATGATCACCGGCGACCACCCGCAAACCGCCTTTGCCATCGCGCGCGAGCTGGGCATCACCAGCGAGCCGTCTTACGAGGTGGCACGGGCACAACGCCGCGTGCTGACCGGGCGCGAAGTGGCCCAGATGAACGAGGCTCAGCTCGACGAGGCCGCCCGCACCGTCTCGGTCTTTGCGCGCGTGTCGCCAGAGCACAAGCTGAACATCGTGCAGTCGCTGCAAAAGCAGGGGCAGGTGGTGGCCATGACCGGTGACGGCGTCAACGACGCCCCAGCCCTCAAGCGCGCCGACATCGGCGTGGCGATGGGCATCACCGGCACGGCAGTCAGCAAAGAAGCCTCGGCCATGGTGATTTTGGACGACAACTTTGCCACCATCGTCGAAGCCGCCGAAGAAGGCCGCACCATCTACGACAATGTGCGCAAGTTCATCAAGTACATCCTCGGCAGCAACATCGGCGAGGTCGGGGTGCTGTTCACGGTGCAGTTTATGGGCCTGCCGCTGCCGCTCAACACCTTGCAGCTGCTGTGGATGAACCTCGTCACCGACGGTCTGCCGGCGCTGGCGCTGAGCGTGGAAAAAGGCGAGGCCGACGCCATGAACCGCCCGCCCTATGACCCCAAAGAAAGCGTGTTCAGCCGCGGGCTGGGCGCTTATCTGATGCGCATCGGCATGTTCATCGGCCTGCTGGCCCTGATGGTCACCGTGCTGTATCCGGTGCAGCGCATGGACGGCAGCAGCGTAAGCTATCTGACCGATTTCACCGCACGCATCAGCGGGGCAGCAGCGCCCGCCGCTGCCACCCCCGAAGGCGCTGCGCTGTGGAGCAGCATGCTGTTTACCGTGCTGGTGTTTGTGCAGATGGGTCATGCCATCGCCGTGCGCAGCGAGCGCTTCCCCATCTGGAAGATTGGCTATGGCAGCAATATGGCCGTGATTGCGGCGGTCGGGCTGACGATTCTACTCCAGCTTGGCCTGCTGTACGTGCCCTTCCTGCAAGACTTCTTTGGGACGGTCGCCCTGCCGGCAGATTACTTCCTCGTGGCGGTGGCGCTGGCCCTGCTGACCTATTTCTATGTCGAGCTGGATAAGCGCTTGTTCCGCTGGAAGCCCAAGGCCTAAATTCCGATACAACCCCACAAAAAATGACCGGCAGTGTCGGTCATTTTTTGTTTTTGCGCCGTGAGCACAGCCCCGCACCGCACTAGACGCCCATCCGATGATGTCTTACCATGTCTGATGTCACTATCCAACAGAGTCACCCGAAGGGAACGCCATATGCCCCCAAAACTCCGCCTGTTTTTGAGCCTGTTCTTGCTGCTGCTGGCCTTTCCCGTGCTGGCAGGGGCGCAAGATGCCGATGCACGCGTGAAAGCGATGGCCACCACCTTGCGGATGCGCGCCACCCCCTCGCCCGCCGGCACGGTGCTGGCCGAGCTGGCCGGCGGCACGCCCTTGACCGTGCTCGGGCGCACCCTCGATAACAACTGGCTCAAGGCCCAATCAGACGGTGTGGAAGGGTGGGTGGCCTCAGGCTATGTGGAGCTGAGTATTCCCCTAGACAGCCTGCCCGTCCTCACCGCCGACGGGCAAACCACCGCCGCCCAGCCCGAGGCCGTTACCGCCCCTACCGTCAGCGCCCCGCCAGACGGCGTCTCGGCCAGTGGGGTGGCCTTTGTGCAGCGGGGGGTGGTGCTGCGTCTGCGCCAAGCCCCATCCCTCACCGCGCCGGTGTTGACCGAGCTGGCCGGCGGCACACCGTTGACCGTGCTGGGCCATTCGGCAGACGGGGCATGGCTGAACGTGCGCACTGACGCCGGCGAAGGTTGGGTATCGCTGGCCTATGTGACATGGGTTTCGGCGGCCTCACCGTCCACCGTCGGCACAGCGGTTAACGTGCGCGGCGTGCGCGCGATTGCGGCCCGCGGGCGCGCTTTGGGCAGCCGCTACGGCGTGTTTGCCAAAATCGGCGACAGCATCACCGTCAGCGAATATTCCGCCGATGCCATCGGGCGCGGGCTGTATACATTGGGCGGATATGCCAGCCTCCAGCGTGTCATTGATACCTTTGCTAATGCATCTTTCAACAGCTTTACGCATGTTTCGGCAGCGGCCTATGGCGGCTGGACAACCATGCTGCTGCTCGACCCCGCCTATCGCGATACCGCTGTGTGTCAAGAGCTGGTGTCGCCGCTGGTGTGTGAGCTGGAGCGCATCAAACCCTCCATCGCCCTGATCCAGCTGGGGACGAACGACATGCAGTACATCAATGCTGACCAATTCGCCGCCAACCTGACCACCATTGTAGATACCTGTATCGAACGCGGCGTCGTGCCGGTGCTGACCACCATCCCCTACCGCGAGGGGTTCGGCGAGGCCGTTGACGCCTTCAACGCGGCCATCCGCGCCACCGCCGCACGCTACAGCATCCCGCTGTGGGACTTGAAAGCCGCGCTGGATAACCTGCCCAACCGCGGCCTGAGCGGCGACGGGATTCACCCGTCCTTCCCGCCGGCAGGTTACATCGACAGCGCCAACTTTGCCAGCCCCGAGGCCATGCAGGCCGGCTATGTGGTGCGCAACCTCACCATGCTTCAGACCCTCTCGCAGGTGCTGGCTGGGTTCTAGGCAGCAAAATGAGCCTCAAAATAAGTGGCTTCTGACAAGCTGCATGCGCAATTCTAACAGTTTGTCGGTACATTAGGGTCATCTGCACCCGCCGGCCCATGGTATCCGCGTTACAATAAGCGCAAAGTCCCTTTTCGTCCGTTTTATGGGCCGCTGGCGCACCCATCAACACAGGAACACAGCGTATGATACGGTTTGAACGGTTTACCGAGCGCGCGCAGGACGCCGCCACCCGCGCCTACGAAATCTTGCAGCGCTATGGGCACAATCAGCTGGACAACGAGCATCTGCTGCTGGCACTGCTGGAGCAGCCCGATGGCGTAGTGGGCCAGATGGTCGAGCGTCTGGGCGGAGACATCAACATCCTGCGCACCAAGCTCGATGATCATCTGCGCCGCACCCCCAAGGCCGCCATCTATGGCGGCGGCACGGGGCAGGTCTTCATCACCCCGCGTGTGAAGGCCGTGGTTGACCTTGCCAACGAAGAGGCCAGCCGCCTAAAAGACGAATATATCTCCACCGAGCACATCTTTGTGGCCATCCTCAGCGAGCGCAATACCCCCGCGGTGCGCTTCCTCAATGAAGCCGGCATCACGCGCGAGCGGGCCTATGACGCCATCAAGGACGTGCGCGGCGGTCAGCGCGTGACTGACCCGCAGTCCGAATCGCGCTATCGCACGCTCGAAAAATACAGCCGCGACCTGACCCGCGCAGCCATGGAAGGCCGCCTTGACCCGGTCATCGGGCGGGACGGCGAAATCATGCGCGTGATTCAGGTGCTCAGCCGGCGTACCAAAAACAACCCCGTGCTGATTGGTGACCCGGGCGTGGGCAAGACCGCCATCGTCGAAGGCCTCGCCCAGCGCATCGCCAGCGGGGACGTGCCAGAACCCTTGATGGGCAAGCGCGTCATCAGCCTTGACCTTGCCGGCATGCTGGCCGGCTCGCGCTTCCGCGGCGAGTTTGAGGAGCGCCTTAAGGCCGTCATCGACGAGGTGCAGCGCGCCGCCGGCGAAATCGTGCTGTTCATCGACGAGGTGCATCAGGTGGTTGGCGCAGGTGCGGCCAATGGCGCTATCGACGCCGGCAACATGATGAAGCCGGCGCTGGCCCGCGGCGAGCTTCAGTGCATTGGCGCAACCACGCTGGACGAATACCGGCAGTATATCGAGAAAGACAGCGCGCTGGAGCGCCGCTTTGCGCCGGTATATGTGGAAGAACCCGGCATCGAAGACACCATCGACATGCTGTATGGCCTGCGCGACCGCTATGAGGCCCACCACAAAGTCACCATCAGCGATGCGGCCATCGAGGCCAGCGTGCGCCTGAGCGACCGCTATGTGACCGGCCGCAAACTGCCCGACAAAGCCATCGACCTGCTGGATGAGGCGGCGGCCAAGCTGCGCGTGGCACTCTACGCCATGCCGGCCAACCTCAAGGAGATGAAGCAGAACATCGACCGGCTGGCGCGCGAGGAAGAAGAGGCCGGCTTTGCCCGTGACTATGAACGCGCTGCCAACATCAAGCAGCACCGCCTTCAGCAAGAACGCGACTATAACCGCGAGCTGACCGCATGGCAGCAGCAAAACCGGCTGGATGAGGTGGTCGAGGCCGAAGACATCGCCCAAGTCGTCGCCCAATGGACAGGCATCCCCGTCAGCCAGATGCTGGAGACCGAAAGCGAAAAACTGCTGCGGATGGAAGAGACTCTACACAAGCGCGTCATCGGACAGGACAAGGCCGTCTCGGCGCTGTCGGATGCCATCCGGCGCGCGCGCAGCGGCCTCAAAGACCCGCGCCGCCCGATCGGCTCGTTCATCTTCCTTGGGTCGTCCGGCGTCGGCAAAACCGAGCTGGCCAAGGCGCTCGCCGAGTTCTTGTTCGACGACGAAGACGCGCTGGTGCGCATCGACATGAGCGAATACCGCGAGCAGCACACCGTCAGCCGCCTGTTTGGCGCGCCTCCGGGCTATGTGGGGTATGAAGAGGGCGGCCAGCTCACCGAGGCCGTCCGCCGCCGCCCTTACCGCGTCCTGCTGTTCGATGAGATCGAAAAAGCCCACCCCGACGTGTGGAACGCCCTGCTGCAACTGCTGGAGGACGGCCGGCTGACCGACGGGCAGGGCCGCACGGTCGATTTCCGCAACACCGTCATCATCATGACCAGCAACCTCGGCACCGAGTTCATCCGGCGCGGCGGCGCACTGGGCTTTGTGCAGGCCAATGACGAACAGGCCATCGTCGATCACCAAAAGATCGAAAAGGCCATGCGCGATACCTTCCGCCCCGAATTCCTCAACCGCATCGACGAGGTCATCATCTTCTCGCCGCTGACGCTGGAAGACGTGGGCCGCATGATTGACATCCAGATTGGCGCGCTGCTCACCCGCCTCAAGGACAACGGCTTGCAAATCGAGCTGACGGCCAACGCCCGCACATGGCTGGCCCGCGCCGGCTATGACCCGCAGTTTGGCGCGCGCCCGCTGCGCCGCGCCATCCAGCGCTACATCGAGAACCCGCTCAGCGTACGCCTGCTGCGCGGCGACTTCAAGGCCGGTGATATGATCATCATCGACGAGGCCAACGGGGCAATCACCTTCACGCGGCACGCACCGGCCCGACCTGCCGCTCAGCCCTCTGCTGATGGCCAGATGGATGACCCGTTCTTGCCGGCAGACCTCGACGCGCTCAGCAGCGCGCTGGGCGACGTGCTGGGGGATGTGCCCGGCGATACCAGCACCGACCCCAATCCCAACCTTGCCGGCGGCTGGAACTGATACGAATACCCCCTACCACCTGCCCCCTTGCCCCCACAAGACATCCCGCTTGCGGGGGCTTTTTTTATCGACCCTCTAGGGCACAACCTCGTACAGCAGGCCAAAACCGGCCACCCCCGCCGTGACAAACCCCAAGTTATCGGCCAGCCACGCCCCGTCAAAGGTCGAGGCATTTTGATCGTAAAAGACTGCCAACTGTGCGCCGGTCTGCACGTCATACAAGCGGTCGCCGGCATCGTCGCAGGTGGTCAGCACCAGCACCCCATCCGGGCTAAAATGCGCCGAAGTCACCGTGCCATAATGCTCCGGCAGAGCAGTCACCTCGGTGCGGGTAGCCACATCCCACACATAAGCCGCATTGTCATAACCACCGCTGACAATGCGCGCGCTGTCCGGGCTGAAATCGAGCGCCGACACTGCCGCCCGATGCCCCTCAAAGGCCGCAATCGGCGCATGCAGTGCCACATCCCACACCAGCACCTGTCCATCCACCCCACCAGTGGCCACCAGCGCGCCGTCCGCACTGACCGCCAGTTCACTCACCATGCCGTCATGCAGCGTGGCACTGCCCAGCAGCGCCAGCGTCAGCGCGTCATAGGTCAGCAGCGCCCCGTCGGTCAGCCCCACATACAACCGCGCCGCATCGGGGCTGAACCCCACCGCACTGACCGCCGCCGGCAGCCCCTCGATGGTGGTCAGCAGGTCGCCATCCCCGCCAAACAGATACAGGCGGTTTTCGTCTGTACCGACCGCCAACGCACCGCCATCACGGCTGAAGGCCAGCGCCCGCACCGCCGGCGCATCCACAAAGAAGTTGCCATACAGCACGCCCTCGGGGCTGTACAGCCCGCCGATTGGGCTGCTGCCCCCAAGGGCAATCCCCGCCCCGTCCGCAGTGATGTCGATGGCATAGACCTCGGCCATAAACGGGATGCTGAATGAAAACGCCGCCGATGGATCGGTCAGGGTAACAAGGTTGGGGGTGATATTCAGGCGCGGGGCATCTGCCGGCGTCAGGTCGAAACTATCGGCTGGCAGCGCCTCGATAAACGTGCCATCCGGACGGCTGTAAACACGCACCGTCCCATCAGCACTGAGGGTATACAACTGCCCGCCGTCCTCACTGAACGCGACATCGGTCACGTCAGCGGTATGGCCGGTCAGCACGTGCTCAATCTGGCCGCTTTGTGCGTCCAGCACACCCACCGACCCATCACGCAGGCCCACCACCAGCCAAACCCCATCGGGGCTGTAGGCCAACGCCGTCGGCAGGCCCAGACCGGTCACCACACGCGTCTGCGTCTCCAGCGTGATCGGGTCTATCAGCAGGATTTCGCCGCTGTCATCATAACTAGCGATGGCCGCCCGCCCCCCATCAGGGTGATAGGCCACCTGTGCCCCATAAGCCGCCGCATCGGGATACACCTTCTGTGGCGCGGCGCTGCCCGACAGGTCATAACGGCGCAGGGCATAATCGTTGGCCACCACCAGAAGCTGTGTGCCATCAGGGCTAAAAGCGGCATCCAGCGCCGGATACACCTCGGCGTCAAAGGTCTGCGGGATGTCGGGCGCGGCCAGCGTATACACCTGCACCCCAAACGTGCCAACCAGCGCAAAGCGGGTCAAGTCGGGGCTAAGCACCCCACCAATCGGACGGCCTGTCCCATAGCTCTGCCCGCTGCGAATCAGCCCAACCGTCTGCGGGCTGACCGGTGCGACCTGCGCATGGGCCAAACCTAATACCAAACTGACCACAATCCATGATAAGATGACGCGCGGCATCACAACCCCCAGTGGTTTCTACAGACATCCCTTATACGTATTGGAGTGTACACCGCTTGTGAAAAAATTGTGTTCGCCTCTGTGTCCGTCATCAAGTACAATGGGGTGTAATGCTTTCTTTAACACCCCCCTCATCCCGGCATGATCAACAGCACACTACACGTTTTGATGCTCGAAGATAACCCCGACGACGTTTTGCTCATCAAACGCGAGCTGACGCGCGCCGGTTTTCGGCCCGCCCTCAAGGTGGTACAAACCGAGACGGACTATCTGGGGGCGCTGTCCACAGATTGGGACATTGTGCTGGCGGATTATAACCTGCCGGGCTATGACGCCACGCGCGCGCTGGAAGAGCTGCGCGAGCGCGGCTATGACGTGCCCTTCATCCTCATCAGCGGCACGCTCAGCGAAGAAGTCGCCGTCGAGATTATGCGGCGCGGCGCCACCGATTATCTGCTCAAAGACCGTCTTATCCGCCTTGGCAGCGCAGTCAACAACGCCATCGAAGAACGGCGCAGTCGGCAGGTGGCCGCCAGAGAGCGCGCCAAGGCCCAAGAACTCATCCATCAGCTTGACCGCGAGCGCGCCCTGAACGAGCAGCGCAAGCGCCTTGTCGAATTCGCCACCCACGAGCTAAAGCAGCCCCTGACCAACATCCAGAGCAGCGCCGAAAACCTGCTGTATCTGTATGACCGGATGAGCGATGAACGCCGCCGGCAGCTGCTGGAGGTGGTCTATGCCAACTCGCGCCGGATGGTCGAGATGATTCAGGATATGTTGGTGTTGGGCCGCCTTGATGAAGGCATCACCGCCATCACCCCTATCCCGCTGGAGCTGGACGTCATCACACTGGGCATCGTCGATCAATTTCGCAACGCCCACCCCGACCAGACCATCGTCTGCCACATCGATCCCGCCGATTACCATCTGACCGGTGATAACAAGCTCATCCATCAGATTATCGAAAACGTGCTCAGCAACGCAGTGCGCTACTCCGTCGAGCACCGCCCGATTGACGTGCGCCTAGAACGGCGCGAGCAGATACTGTGCCTCACAGTCACAGACCGCGGCATCGGCATCCCGCTAGAAGACCAGCCCACCTTGTTCGAGCCATATCACCGCGGCAGCAATGTCGAAGGCATCGCCGGCACAGGGCTGGGCCTCGCCATCATCAAACGGGCGGTGGAGCTGCACGGCGGCAGCATCCACCTGCACAGCCAGCCCGGCCACGGCACAACCCTCACCATCACCCTGCCCTCAGCCAACGCCGGCTGAGGGCCAACGGGCCTGATGACATCAGCCGCTAGGGCGCGATGGTGGCGCGCGGCGTCGGGCTGACGGGGTGTGTGCCCTGAATGGTGGCCGTAGCGGTGGCAATCAAGAACGGCTGTAAGCGAGTCGGCGCGGCGTCGATGGTGGCCTGAAAGTTGGCCGCGCCCTCGGCATCCGACGGCAGCAGGTAGTCCAACGTCGGGCCAATCAGCGTGTTGCGCTGCTGAACGCGCGCCGTCTCCACCTGATCATACTCCTCCTGCGGCATCTGCACCCCCATAAACCCCACCAGATAAATCGCCAAGAAAAACGACAGCAGCACTGGTATGGCGATGAAAATGGCTGAATTGAGGTTGGCACGCTTGAGCTTTGGCGTATGCGTGACCAAGGGGCGCGGCGCGCCCGGCGCGGTGATGCCGGCAATCTGCTGCTTGAGGGCCTCCAGCGCATCCCCCCTGCGGAAATCGATCGGCGTAAGATGGTCAATCAGGCGCGGCAGCTTGGAGTCATCCAGCAGCACCGGCACGATGTGCAGGCGCGCCTCGGAGGCCGCGACCAGCTGTGCCTGCACGTCACGGTCGGCATTCGACGCGGCAGAGACCAACACCACCAGCACGTCTTGCCCGTGGCTGTCGGCGCTAATCAGGTCTTGTGAGAGTTTTTGGGCCAGCGCCTTATCGGCATCGGCATAAGCAACAGTGATGGGCATGGGGTCTCCTTATCGGTTCATCTCGGGATGGTTCACTCACTCAGGGCGGCGCGCAGCGCGTTGACCGCGTCCCAGCGTTCCGCCTCACTCAGGCGCGGGCAGGCCGGCATCCCACGATAGCCCGTACCGATGAAGTCGTACAGTTCTTGGTCTCGGGTGCGGGGCAGGCGCGCGCGCAAATCGGCCCAACCGGCCTGCTCCTGCGCCCACCCGCACGCGCTCAGCACCTCACGCCCGCGCATCAGCGACGGCTGATCGGGCAGGGCGGGGTTGACCACGCGCGGCGGGGCATTAAACGCGGCGTTATAGGCCTGCGAGGTCTGATCGACCAGCGCCAGCCCGGCGACAAACGCCACCACCGTCACCGCCATCACCAGCAGCACCACGACGGTGCTCTGCGCCGTCAGGCCCAGTCGGCGGTACAGCGCCCGCAGCGGACGCCACAACGCATAGCTCACCGCCAGCGTCGCCAGCGCCAAGGCCAGCGCTTGGCCCGCCGTCAGCGGCACGGTGAGCTGCACGGTGTTTTCCTCCCGAAAATCGAGCGCAAAGGCAGCACGCAGCGGCGGCCCATCGGCGGTGGGGATGTCAATCGTCGCCCACCACACGCCCGCCTGCGTGACATCTGCATTGGCCGCCTCGTACCCGCCAGACTCAAGGTCGTCCAACGCCACGCGCAGGCCGCGCCGGTCGGCATCGGGCTTGCTCAGCTGAAAATACGGCGTCAGCCCGCTGACCGGCTGACCGCCTTGGCTCAGGGTAATATCAAAGGTATTGAACCCAAGGCCGCCCGGCGAGGCCGTCACCCCCACGTCCCACCCCTCGACCGTCGTGCTGGCGGTCAGGGCTGGGGCAGAGGTGAGCGCGTCGGGCGGCACGGGCACGGGCAGCGCGGTCAACACCCCTGCCGCCGCCACAACTACCAACCCCAACACCCCCGCCACGGGCAAGGTGCGCTCAAACCCGCCAAGGCGCGCGCCTAATCGGGCCAAGCCCCCCCAACGCGCGGGGTTCAGCGCCATATGGTGCACCAGCGCCAGCGCCATCAGGCCCAGCACCAGTGCGGTTTTGACCAGCAGTGCAAGGCCATAAGATGTTGTGGTCAGCTGAGCAGGGCGCACCCACAGCACCGCGCTAAATATCCCCGACCCGCTCACCACCACCAGCGCGGCCAGCGCATACGGCGCATAACGGCGCACCGCGGCCAACACGGCAAGGCGGCGCGCCTCCCCGCTCAGCGGGGACAGCGCCACAGGCATCACCCATGCCAGCGTGGCCAGCCCGCCGGCCCAGAACCCCGCCGCCGTGACATGCGCCCAATCCAGCAGCAGCGCCGTCCACGGCTCGGCTCGGCTGCCCGGCGCATGACTAATCATGCTGCTGGCGGCCAGCCCAAGAGCCAATCCGGGCACTGCCGCTGCCCATGCCGCCCGCACCCACGCCGGCTGCTCCGCTTGATAAAAGGCCGCCAACCCCAGCACCCCGCCCACCGCCGCCAGCACCAGCAGGCGCACCGTCCACACCTCGCCAAAGCGGGTGGAGGCGCGCACCACCTCCCACAGCCGCTCACTGAGTACCATGGCAAGGTCTGCGCCAAAAAACGCGCTGGTCTGCTGGAGTAGGGCCAACACCTGTGCCGCCAGCGCCACCGCCAACCCCAACCACATCAAAACCGTCAGCCGGCGCATCACACGCGGGGGCAAGCCCCCCGCCCGATGCGCCCTGCTGCCCCATGCCGGCAGCAGCACGCCGTTATAGGTCACCGCCGCGCCAAACGACAGCATCAGGCCGGCCAACAGGCCGCCGCGCCACACCGCCTCCAACGGGTCGATGCCGGCAGCAGCACCAACCCCGCCCGCACCGCTCGGCGCACCCACGCTGAACGAGCGGCTTTCGACAATCACATGGCCATCGCTGGCAAAGGCAAGGCGCAGCTCCACCAGATACGTCCCATCGGGCAGCTCTGGCGGCAGGCGCACCGCCAGCACCGAGGGCGTCTGCGGGTCAGACTCCGCCTGCGCCACCACCACACCACCCGGGCCACGCACCGTAATCCGGCTGAAGGCCGGCTCTAAAGACTCGCTAAACCAATACTGTACCCGCGCCGGGCTGCGCTCCAGCACCGCCCCATCCGGCGGCACGGCCCGGATTAAAAACCCGTGGGCCAACGCCGGCGTCAGCGCCAGCAGCAGCAGACCACCCGCGCACATCCATACCCAAAAACGACGCATCGACCAATCAATCCAACTTATACCGGTCAGGGGCTTCCGGCGCATCATCCTCGCCCGATGGGGCAGATGGCTCGGTCGCCAGCTCGCCCCCTTCCAAATCCGCATCATCCAGCGCACGGCTGCGGATGTAGGCATAAATCATCATCCCAAAGAAGCCAACCGCCACCGTCACGGCAATCAGCTCGTCAAAAACACCCAATGCTCCATGGGCCAGCAAAATAATCATCTCTACATCTGTCCTTTCGGCGTCTATTTCCAAGTATATCAAAAAGCCTGCACAGTTTGTGCAGGCCTTCACGAACCATTAGTCTTTGGCCAGCGGCCTAATAGGCCTTGGCGAACAGGGCTACCTTGTCAGCGGTCTTGCCAGTATAGAAGCATTTGCCCGTGCCGCCGGGCTGTTCCAGCGGGATGCAGCGCAGAGTCGCGCCGGTCTCGTCTTTGATGGTGGCTTCGTCGGCACTGTTGCGCGCGTCTTCGCCGGCCCACCAACCGCGCGCCCAACCGCCGCTTTCGATGGCCTGCTTAAACTCGTCATAGCTGGTCACATCGTGGATGTGCGAATCGCGGAACTGGGTGGCATCGGCCAGCAGATTGGCCTGCACCGCATCGAGCAGGTCGCGCACGGCCTCCACGATGCCGTCCTGCGGCACAAAGCGCTTGCCTTCCTTGCCGGGGATGTCGCGCCGCGCCAGCACCGCGCTGCCGTTGGCCACATCCTTCGGCCCGACCTCAAGGCGCACGGGCACGCCACGCATCTCCCAGTCGTTAAACTTATAGCCCGGGGTCTCGTCACGGTCATCGACGTGCACGCGCACGCCGGCGGCTTTGAGCGCCTTGGCCAACCGCGTGACCACCTCGACCACGCTGGCGCGCTCGTCTTCGGTCTTATAAATCGGCAGCAGCACCACCTGAATCGGGGCGACCCGCGGCGGCATCCGCAGGCCCTTATCATCGCCATGGGCAAGGATGATCGCGCCGACCATGCGGGTGCTCATCCCCCAGCTGGTCGTCCAGCAGTATTCGGTGACATTATCGCGCGAGAGGTATTTGATGTCGAAGGCCTGCGCAAAGTTCTGGCCAAGGTTATGCGACGTGCCTGATTGCAGCGCTTTGCCGTCGCGCATCATGCCTTCGATGGTATAGGTGCGCAGCGCACCGGCAAACTTTTCGTTCTCAGACTTGCGACCCTTAATCACCGGTATCGCCGCCTCGTTGACCGCAAAGTCGGTGTAGATGTCCAGCATCTGGAGGGTTTCGGCCTCGGCCTCGTCATGCGTGGCGTGGGCGGTATGGCCCTCTTGCCACAAAAACTCCGAGGTGCGCAAGAACGGGCGGGTACGCATCTCCCAGCGCACCACGTTGGCCCACTGGTTAATCAGCAGAGGCAGGTCGCGATAGGATTGAATCCACTGCGAGAAGGCCTCGCCGATGATGGTCTCGCTGGTTGGGCGCACCACCAGCGGCTCTTCCAGCTCTTTGCCGCCGCCGATGGTCACGACTGCCAATTCGGGGCTGAAGCCTTCGACGTGCTGGGCCTCGCGCCGCAGATAGCTCTCGGGGATGAACAGCGGAAAATAGGCGTTCTGATGGCCGGTTTCCTTAAAGCGCCGGTCAAGGCCGTTGCGGATGGCCTCCCACACCTCGTAGCCATATGGCTTGATGATGATGCAGCCGCGCACCGGTGACGGGGCCGCCAAATCCGCACGATAGATAATCTCGTTATACCACTTCGAGGAATCTTCGCTGAGGGGGGTGACGGCTTGCTGCGCCATAAGGGGCATCCTTTGTGTTGATTGATGGTCTAAAAGCTCGGCAGAAATAACAGACCATGTGCCATGCACACGGCAAACGCCTACCCATTATACGGGTGCAGTGCAAAGATGGATAGGATGGGGCTATCTCGCACAGCCCCATCGACCAATCCACGCTTGTCCACTACAATCACTGGCTGCTGAGGAATACCCATCATACTTGTGTATTGTGTATCGTTGGCGGCGTACACCCGGTGATTGGGGGTGCGCCTGTACGGGGATATAGACCGAGAGAGCCTATGGCACATGCAAACACCCAGCGCCACAACGGCCTGATAGCCGTCCTGCTCGCCCTGCTGACCGTGCTGGGGGGATATTTCCGCTTCACCGGCATCGGCTGGGACGATTACGTTGGCTTTCACCCCGACGAGCGCTTCATGACCGGCTATGTCGGCATCCAATTGGGGCGGGATTACCTGAGCTTTACCGACGGGCGCGAGGCCGAGCAAGAGGCCCACTGCCGCGCCACCTATCCTGATACCAACGGCATCGGCGGCTATTTCGATGCGCGCTGTTCCAACATGAACCCGCACAACATCGGCAGTGGGCTGTTTGTGTATGGCACGCTGCCGGTCTTTACCGCCTATTGGACGGCCTCCACCCTCAACACCCTGACCAACAGCGGCGATTACCTCTCCTATGACGGCTTTCCGCTGCTGATGCGCTCGCTCTCGGCGCTTTATGACACCCTGTTGATTGTGGTGGTGTTTGGCCTTGGCCTCGAACTGCGCGGCAAATGGACGGGGCTGGTGGCCGCCGCCATCTATACCGGCGCAGTGCTGCCGATTCAGCTGGCGCATTATGCCACCGCCGACGGCATGACCAACCTGTGGGTGGCCCTAACGCTGTTGATGTGCCTGCGCATCCAGCGGGCCGGCGGCTGGCTGAATTACAGCCTTGCGGGGGTATTCTTTGGGGCGGCGCTGGCCAGCCGTTTTAACA
>DAOUCZ010000152.1:0-13589 GCA_034431675.1 Anaerolineae bacterium
TCTCGGCTACCGTAACATGGGTCGCTGCCCGGTTGAAACGATCATCCAATTCAGAAGCAAGTTGTCAGCTTAGAAGGTTAAGTGTACAGCCATCAGCCCTTGCAATGCCAGCAGTTCGCCAAGGGTGTCGCTGCGCTGAGGGGTTTCTGGCTGCTGGCGCAGGATGCCGGCGGCATGGCCGAGCATCATTTCGCCTTCCACATACTGCCCGCGCCGCTCAAAGTAGAGGTTTAGGGCGGGGATGACCGCGCTGAGGGCCGCGTACTGCCGGTGCTCTGCCGCCCACAGCCACGCGGCGCGCACGTTTTCAAAGTCGTCTGCGATTTGATCGAGCGCGCCCACTTGCTCTGGCCCGACCAGCACCGGGGTCAAGTCGGCTAGAGTCTGAAGATAGTAGGTGCTGTGTGCTGCATGGGTGGCATCTGCTTGGCCCGACTCGGTCAATTTGGCGGCGGCATACTGCCGCAGCAGCTCGTGCATGTGATAAGAACCTGTATCGGGGTTGCGTCGCAGCATCGATTTGTTGACAAGGTTGGCCAGCGCGCGCAGCGTTGCGCCGGCCACCTCTTGGCCGGCCCGACGCGACAGCCCCCCGCGAAACACCGATAGGCGCGCCACCAATGCGCGCTCATCGGCGTTCATCATGCGCCATGAATATTCGAACATGGCGCGGATGCTGCGGTGACGTTCTGGCACGTCCCCCAGCTCGGTTTCGAGGACGTCGAAACTGGCGCTGACTTCGGCCAGCACTTCGGCAAGGCTGAGGGCTTGTACCCATGCCGCTGCCAGTACAATGCCCAGCGGCAGTCCGCCAACCGCTTGGCAAATGCGCTGGATGAGGGCGTAATCAGCCTCGTCCTCGGCCTTAAAATCGAGGCGGGCACGGCGGGCGCTCTGCAAAAACAGCTTGCCGGCGCTGCTGTCGGTGACGGCTTCGCGGGTGGGGTGAGCCGGCAGGTCTAGGCCATCCAACGGGTAGAGGTGTTCGCCAGACAGGTTGAGCCGCTCGCGCGAGGTGGTGAGGATTTTGAGATGCGGGGCAGCACGCAGCAGGTCGGTGATGATGCCGATGCCGCTTAGGATATGCTCGCAGTTGTCCAGCACCAGCAGCAGGTGTTTTTCGCGCAGGTAGTCAATCAGCTGCTCCAGCGGTGTGCTGTTGGAGCTAAACGGCAGGTTGAAGGCGTTGGCGATGGTGGCAATCAGCGGCTCTGGGGTGGTGAGCGCAGCCAGTTCGATAAAAAATACACCGTCATTGAAAGGGGTATCTCGCAGGGTGTTGCTCTCCACCAGCGCAGCGCCGACAGCCAGTGCAAGGCGGGTCTTGCCCATGCCGCCCGCGCCCAGCACGGTGACGAGGCGGGTATCGGGCATGTTGAGCATCTCGGTGAGGTCTTGCAGTTCTTTATCACGCCCGACAAAGCTGGTGGTTTGGGCCGGCAGGTTGTTGGGTAGGGCAAGCCGGATGGTGCGCCGCCCGGTATCCAGGAGCTTGAAGCGCGAGGCGGTCGTTTTTTCGGTGGGGTGGTCTGTGATGCGCTCAGCACCGCGCAGGATGTTTTCTAGCTCTAGGCCGACCACGCGGGCCGATGAGATGCGCGCGGCGGGGTCGCGCTCGAGCAGGCGATAAATCAGGTCTGCAAGGGCGATCGGGCAGTCGGGCCGGCTGGATTCGATGTCGGGGATGGGCAGGGTGAAGATGTTAATCAGCATCTCGGACAGCGAATCGGCGGCAAACGGATGTCGCCCAATCAGCATCTCGTAGAGCAGCACGCCCAGCGCCCACAGGTCGGCGCGCGTGTCAAAGGGCTGACCGTTGAGCGCCTCGGGGGCCATATACGCCGGCGTGCCAAGCCGAAAGCCAGCATCGGTGACGCGCTCGCGGGTTTCGAGATAGGCGATGCCGAAGTCGCTGAGCTTGGGCGTGCCGTCTTTGTCCAGCAGGATGTTGGCCGGCTTGAGGTCACGGTGGATGACGCGCAAATAGTGGGCGCGCGTGAGCGCATCAGACAGTTCTAGCCCGATTTGTAGCACACGCCCCAGCGGCAGACGACCGTGTTGGAGCAGCAGGGCGGCAAGATCGTGCCCCTGCACATATTCCATCACGATGTAGTGCTCACCGTCTTGTTCAAAGGCCTCATAGGCTTTGACGATGTTGGGGTGATTGAGTTCGCGCAGGGTTTGCGCCTCGCGATTGAAGCGCTCCAGCGCTTCGGGATGACTGAGGTCGGCGTTGGCACGCAGCTTTTTGATGGCCACTTGCGCTTCGGTGGTTAGGTCAAGACCGCGGTAGACCACCCCCATCCCGCCTTCGCCCAGCAGCTGCTCGAGTGTGTAACGTCCGGCCAAAACGGTCATTGTGTCTGTCCTTTGGGGGTGTCTAGTTGCATGAGTGTGTGTTTAGCAGCATTGTACCGTCAGTGCCATTTTTTCGCGCGTGGGTGTTGGCTATCCAAACAAAACCCTCATCGGCGATGTGGACGGCATGAGGCCATAACAGCGCCGATGAGGGGGATTGGATGAGGGGCTGTGTGTTTTTAGCTGAGCAGGGCGTCAAGCAGTTGGGTGGGGGTGGCGGCCCGACTGCGTTTGAGGGCTTTGGTCAGGGTTTCTGGGCCTAGGGTGGTGCGGGCTTTTTCTAGGACGGGCTGAGACTCGGCAAGGTCGAAGCGGGCGGTTTTGGGGTTGGCTTCGGCGTGCGCGGCCACGGTGACGGCTTGTGCAAGGTCGCCTTTGGCCGCCAGATAGACCACCCACATCGTCAGCATGGCCAGTATCACACGGTCGCTTTTGAGGCGGCGGGCGGCTTGACTGCCCAGCTTTAGGGCTTCCAGCGCGGCGGGCAGGTCGGCTTGTGCGATTTTGGCGTGGGCCAGCGCCCGTGTGGCCAACGCGGTGTATTCGATGCGCAGGTTCTCATTCCAGTTGTAGGAAGGGACTTGCTTGGAGTCGTCGATAAAGTAATCCAAGGCGCTTTGGGCAAATTGGCGCGCGCCCTCAAAGTCGCTTTGGATGTATGCCACGCGCGACTGCCAGACCCGACCGACCGACCCGAGATTGGGTTCGCCATGCCCAAAGGCGGCCACCACACACTGATCGATGTGGGTTTTGGCGGCGGCGTAATCGCCGGCAAGGAAGTTGGAGAGGCACAGGCAGTTGTTGCTGGTGGCCTCGTGATACCAGCTCTTCATGGTCTGTGCGATGCTGAGTGCGGCCTTGAAGTGCTGGTGCGCGCTGGCAATATCTCCCAAAAACCCCGCGCCAAGGCCGCCCAGATAGTTATGTGCCCACTGCCAGTCCAAAAAGCCGTTGTCTTGCGCCAGTTTTAGGCCTTCGCGCGCGCGCTCGCGCATTTTTTCGTATTCTCCATCAGCAAGGTCGATTTGGCCGATGGAATACAGCCCCCATGCCACCGCGTGACGGTTGCCCATCTCGCGGCGCAGGGATAGACTGCTTTCCATGCAGTCGCGTGCGTCGTTAAGGCGTCCAAGGCCGATGAGCATAAACCCAAGGTTGTTGAGTGCGCTGGCGGCGGTGTTGAGGTTGCCCTGTTTGCGCGCCAGATATTCCGCCTCACGCAGGACGGCCTCGGCAGGCACAAACTTCGACTGCATCGACAGCACCGTGCCCTGCGTCAACAGCACCCACAGGCGCAGCAGGTCGCTGCCGGTTTGGTTGACCAGCTCTAGCGCACGGTTGATGTGTCGTTCGGCCTGTACGAGGTCAACACGCTCCCCGCTCAGACGATACCAATAAGAGCGCGATAGGCTGATGAGCAGCAGCAGTTGACCAAGGGTGTCACCGCGTTTTTCGGTTTCGGCCAGCGTTTTCTCGACCAGTGGGCGGATGCTGGTAGGGTCGCCAAAGATGAGTTCATAGGCAGCGACGGTCTCGGCATAAAACACGCGCTCGACCGGTGTCCAGTGGTCGCTGACGAGGGTTTTGACCTGCTCGTACAGCTCTTTCGATTTGCCCGGCACGCGGGCGGAGACCATCAGGCGGCAGTGTGCCCCCAGCACCACCCCCAGCGCGGCATCCCGCTCTGGCGAGGGGGGCTGGGCCTGTATGGCCTGCGTGGCGGCGGTGAATAGGGCATCTGCTTGGTCGGATTGGCCGCGGATGTCAAAATAGATGTCGAGGATTTTGGCCGCGCCGCGCAGCAGCTGCACGTGTCCGCGTTTGACCGCCCACAGCCATGCGGCGCGCACGTTTTCGATGTCCATCTCGATGCGCCCGAGCATATCACCGCCGGTACGCCCAAAAATCTCGTGACCGCGCTCGGCCAGCACGGTGAGGTAATAGGTGCTGTGGGCGTCACGGATGCGGTCGTGGTCGGCGCTTTTGGCCAGTCTTTCCTCGGCATACTGGCGTGACAGCTCGTGGATTTCGTACATGCCCTCGTCGGGGGAGCGGCGCAGCAGCGATTTGTTGACCAGTGCCATCAGCTGGCGTAAGCTGGCACCGGTGACGAATTGACCCGCCGCGCGCGAGAAGTGCCCCCGAAATACCGAGATACCTGTGAAGGTGGCGCGCTCTTCCTCGGTCAGCAAGTTCCAGCTGTAATCAAAGACGGCACGCATACTGCGATGGCGGTCTGGTGTATCGTGTGCCTCGGATTCAAGAAAGTCTAGGCTGCGGGTGATTTCGTCGGCGATTTCGGCGGGTGAGAGCATCTCGACCCATGCGGCGGCCAGCTCGATACCCAGCGGCACGCCGCGCACCATCTGGCAGATTTTGATGACATGGTCGAGGTCATTTTCTGAAAGCTCGAACCCGGGCCGGCTGCGGCGGGCGCTCTGCACAAACATCTGGATGGCGTCACCGATGTCACCCGGCTCGGTCAGCCCGTCGAGGGCGATGACTGTCTCGCCCTGTAGGTTCAGTTTAGCGCGGCTGGTGGCGATGATTTTCACCCCCTGTGCGGCGTGCAAAATCTCGGTGAATAGCGAGACGCCGCCCAGCAGGTGCTCACAGGTATCCATGATGAACAGCATCGACTTTTCGCGCAGATAATCAAGCAGTTGGGCCTTGGGGTCTTGGCCGGGGGTGAAGGCAAGGCCGATGGCGTCGGCGAGGGTGTTGACCATGGGTTCTGGCGAGACGAGGCGCGCCAGCGAGATGTAATACACGCCGGCGGCAAAAGTGGCGATGCGGGTGGTGCGCGAGGTGCGCACGCGGGTGGTTGAGCGCCCACTGCCGCTGGAGGCCTGCTTGACCACGCGGAAGCCGGCCTCGACTGCGAGGCGCGATTTGCCCATCCCACCGGGGGCCAGCAGGGTAATCAGGCGGGCGTTAGCGTCAGCAAGTAGGCGCTCGATTTCGGCCAGCTCGCGCTCGCGCCCGACAAAGCCGGTGGTCTGGGCGGGTAGATTGTGGCGGATGGTTGGGGTGCGTGGGGCGGGTTCTTGAAAGCGCGCGATTTCTTCGGTGCGGATGCGCGGCATTGGGGTGGTGCCGGTTTGCACCGCTTCCATGATGGTTTCTAGCTCTGCGCCAATCAGGCGCATCGAGGGGATGCGGGCTGAGCGGTCTTTTTCGAGCATCCGATAGACGAGATCGGCCAGCGCCACCGGACAATCGGGGCGGATGGCCTCGATGTCAGCGAGTTTGCTGCTCATGATGTTGAGCAGCAGAGACGGCAGGGTTTCGCCATGGAAGGGGTGTGTGCCGGTCAGCATCTCATACAGCATCACGCCCAGCGCCCAGATGTCGGCGCGGGCATCGGCGGTATGCCCTTGCAGGGTTTCGGGGGGCATATAATCGGGCGTGCCGACCGCGAGGCCAAGGGTGGTCATGCGCTCTTTGCTGGCCACATGCGCCACACCAAAATCGGTGAGGCGTGGTATGCCGTCGGGGGTGATGAGGACGTTGCCGGGCTTGAGGTCGCGGTGGATGATTTTGAGATAGTGGGCACGGGTGAGGGCGTCGGCCAGCTCGATGGCGATACGCACCGTTTGGCTGATGGACAGACGTTCTTGCCGGCGCAGCAGCGCCCCAAGGTCTTGGCCCGGCACATATTCCATCACGATGTAGTAATCGCCGTCCTGCTTGAGCGAGGTATAAGCCTTGACGATGTTGGGGTGATTGAGGTCACGTAGGGCGTCGGCCTCGCGCATGAAGCGTTCCACAAGGTCGGGTTGAGACGCCAGCACCTCGTGCCGCAGTTTCTTGATGGCGACGGCTTCATCGGTCTTGAGGTCGCGGCCCTGATAGACCGTCCCCATCCCGCCTTCACCAATCAGCGTACCGATTTGATAGCGTTCGCCCAAGACCAAGCTCATAGCAGGTTGCCCCTATAAAGTTAAAGAATTTTGTGGCGTGGCCCGCTATACCTCTGCTGTTTTGCCCATGATAGCGTTGACAACCGTGTTATGGTCAAGAGATTTCCCTCGTTCCCATGCGCGGTCAAATTCTGCCGGCGAAAGCAGGGGGCGGATGCCGTTGATAGCACGCTGCGCCCGGTCGCGGATAAAACGCTGTGTTATCTGCGAATTGAGCACGTACGAAATATATTCTACACCTTTTGGTGCGTTTTCGCTGACGGCAATCACCCAACCCGCAGCAACTATCGCCAGAGTTGTCCAGTCTGGGGTGTTGGTCTTGACCCCATAGCCTACGGCACGGCGCATCAGGGGCAGGGCTTCTGCCGCGCGCCCGACGTGTATATAGGCGATGCCTAACGATCCCATCCCTTGGGCCAGTGCCCAATAGACATGATTGGCCTCGAGGATAGCGATGCTGTTTTCGAGTTGAGGGATGGCCTCGTCGTAGCGTCCCGCTTCGCAAAGGATGATGCCACGCAGCAGTTGATAGCGCGTGCTGTTGATGACATCGGGCTGCGGGTTGCTGCTGAACATATCAAAGGATTGTTCTAAGTACATCAGCGCTTCGTCGTAGTCACCGCGATACATGGCATTGACCGCGATGATTTGCTGTACGTCGGCGATGTCGCTGATGTTGCCGAGCCTGCCGCGCAGCTCAAAGGCGGTGAGCAGACTCTCGCGTGCCTGATCGTATTGACCGATGGCATTTTGGGCGATGCTGCACAGCACCAGTGTATCGGCAGCGCCCTTGGGATTGTTCACCTCGGTGAATAGGTGGTACGCCTTTTCGTAGAGTTCGATGGCCTCACTGTAGCGCCCATACCAATAGACGGTGCTGCCGATGCGGTTGAGGGCTTCGGCCACGCCGCGCTTATCACCAATCTCTTTGTAGATGGGCAGAGCGCGGCGGAAGTAGGCCTCGGCCTCGGCAAAGCGCGAGGCCGCGTGCGCGACCAGCCCAAGGTTGACCAGTGCCACGGCTTGCCAGCGCAGGTTCTTCAGCTCGGCATTGATGTCATAGGCTTTTTGGAACAGGGGGCGGGCCTCGTCATCGCGGTTTTGGGCGTGCAGCACCTCACCAAGGTTGTTATACAGATATGCGTTGGCATATTTAGAGCCTTTGGCCTCGTTCTGGCGGATGAGATCACGGTACATGTGCTCGCTTTCGCTAAATTCGCCCTGCAAGAACAGCACATAGGCCACCGAGGCCTCGACTCGGTTAATCATCAATGGGGCATAGGGGTGACCGCTGCGGCGCAGGGCCTGCACCGAGCGCTCGAGTAGCTCTAGGGCGTGTTCGTATTGGCCTTGGTTCATGGCGATATAGGACAAGGCATTGGTGGCCTTGCCGATGCCGATGGCATAGTCGTGCTGCTCGAACACGGCCAATGCGGCTTTGGCATCCTGCTCGGCATGGCTGTTTTCGCCCAATACGGTCTCCATCTGGCCGGCGTGCAGCTTGGCGCGTGCCACCAGCACCGGGTTGACATCAGGCAGGCAGGAGAGCGCATCGGCCACTTCGTGGAAGACTTTGCTGGCCTCTTTGGCCGCACCCTTCGACTCGAAGAACATGGCCACCACATCCATCGAGCGCTCGATCAGGTCGGCCCTGCGGTTGTCTAGGGCATATTCCCATGCGGCACGTACATTATCACGATCGGCCTCGATTTCCTCCAAGATGTGCAGTTCTTGGCCGATAGCCGCATAGATGTTGGAGCGCTTGGCCAAAAAGTCGGCGTAGTATTCGGCGTGTTTGGCCTGCACCTCTGCCAGCACCGCAGGGGTATCGTGCAGGCGCGCCTCGCCATACTGGCGCACCAGTTCGTGCAGCTCGTAGCGCCCGCTGTCGGGGTGACGGCGCACCAGCGATTTGTTGACCAGCGCGGTTAGGGCGCGCAGGGATGCGCCGGTGACGTGCTGCGCGGCCTCGCGGGTGAAACCGCCGCGAAAGACCGATAGGCGGGCGAAAATCTCGCGGTCGGAGTCATTGAGCAGATTCCAGCTGTAGTCAAAGACGGCGCGCATACTGCGGTGACGGGCGGGCAGGTCGCGCAGTTCGCTTTCCAGAAAGTCGATGCTGCGGGTGATTTCGTCGGCGATTTCGACCACCGAGAGCGAGTCCGTCCACGAGGCGGCCAGCACCACCCCCAGCGGCATCCCGTCCACGCTGCGGCAGATGCGCACCACATGGCGCAGGTCGCTGTCGCTTAGCTCGAAGCCGGGCGAGGAGCGTCGCGCGCTCTGCACAAACAGCTGCACCGCGCTGGAATAGAGTGCTGCATCGAGGTTGTTGGGGTCTGGCAGGTCGAGGCCGCCGAGGGCGACAATGGTTTCGCCGGTCAGGTTGAGGCGCTCGCGACTGGTGACGATGATTTTGAGATGTGGGGCGGCACGCAGCAGCTCTGAGACCATCTCTGCGCCGTCCAACACCTGTTCAAAGTTATCGAAGACCAGCAGCGTGTTTTTTTCGTGCAGATAATCAGCCACATGTTGGAGCGGTGGGCGGCCATCACTGTTGATGGTCATGCCCACCGCATCGGCCACGGCCATCGGCAGGCCGTCGGCGTTGAGCAGCGAGGCCAGTGGCACAAAATACACCCCGTGTTCAAAGGCGTGCAAGAACATCTCCGCGGCTTGCAGGGCGAGGCGGGTTTTGCCCATGCCACCCTGTCCCAACACGGTCATTAAGCGAGTATCGGGCTGACTCATCAGGGTTGCAAGGTCTTCCAACTCTTCCGCGCGCCCGATGAAAGGGGTGGTCTGGGCCGGCAGGTTGTGCTTGGGGGCGGCGGTTGGGGGTGTGGGGGTCTCGAAGCGCGTGTTGTCGATAGCCGGCACCGAAATCGGGGTGGTGAGGGTGGTGCGGCGGTTTTCGGCCCGTCCGCGCATGATTGCTTCTAGCTCTGCACCGACGAGGCGCACCGATGAAATGCGCGTTTTGATGTCCTTTTGCAGCATCCGGTCAATCAGGTCTACCAGCGCAATCGGGGCATCGGGGCGAAGCTGCTCAAGGTCGGGGTGGGGCTGGGTGAGGATGTTGACCAGTGTGCCGGTGACGGCGTCAGCGCGGAAGGGGTGCTTGCCGGTCAGCATCTCAAACAGCATCACCCCCAGCGACCAGATGTCCGAGCGGTCGTCGGCCTCATCTCCGTTGACGGCCTCGGGCGACATATAATCGGGCGTGCCGATGGCGAGGCCAGCGCCGGTCATGCTGCCTGCCCCACCGATATGTGCCACGCCGAAATCGGTCAGCTTGGGCACACCGTCTTCGGTCACCAGCACGTTGGCAGGTTTGATGTCACGGTGGACGATTTTGAGATAGTGGGCGCGGGTGAGTGCGTCGGACAGCTCAATGCCGATTTGCAGCGTGCGCTCGATCGATAATCTGCCGCGGGCCTTGAGCATATCGCCAAGGTCACCGCCGCTGATGTATTCCAGCACGATGTAGTGGTCTTTTTTGTCTGCCAGCGTCGCCAGCACCTTGACGATGTTGGGGTGATTGAGGCGGCGCAGGGCCTCCCCTTCACGCTCAAAGCGTTCAAGGATTTGAGGGTCGGCCTTGACGGCCTCTGGCTTGAGGCGCTTAACGGCCACCAGCTCACCCGTTTGCAGGTCGCGGCCTTTGAACACCGTCCCCATACCGCCTTGGCCGATGGGGTCATCCAATTGATAGCGTTGGGCAAGGCGAGTCATCAGGCATTTACTCCGTGGTGCATCTCTGGGGGTGTGAAGGGTGCTGGTGTGCGCTGCGAAAATTAGACGATGTGGGATGCCATAAAAATACACGCACCCCGTTAGAGTTGTATATGTATTTACGTTGCAAGGTGAAAAACGGTTCGCCGGCTGCCGATCTCTCATCGTTTTGCTAAGGTGCGGACTTTAGATGAGTGTAGCATTCATTAGGGCGTCTAGGCGCTGATAGGCCGCCTGCTCTGAGAGGGCCTTGAGGGTATCGGGGGGCAGCCACAGGTGCAGGTGTTCGATGAGCTGGGCGGCGCGGTCACGCTGGTGCGCATCAGCTTGTGCCGAGTCGCGGACGAACATGGCGAGGCGCACGGCAAGCTCAATTTCGGCGTGGTCAGCTTCAATCTGGGCAAACATCAGCAGGGATTCGAGCTGATAGCGCACGCTGCCGAGGGTTTGGGCAAGGCGTCCGGCCTCGATGATGTATTGTCTGGCGCGTGCGTCGTCGCCGGCGGCCAGCTCGACACGGGCGATGCTGAGCAGGGCGCTGACGATGCCGATTTCGCCCCCGATGTCGCGGCGGACGCGCACGTTTTCGGCGGCATAGCGGCGTGCATCGTCGATGCGACCGGCGCGCATGGCAATCATGGTCAGGGTGTTGAGGGCCGAGGTGACGCCGAACAGGTTGCGCAGGCGTCGGTACATCGAGAGCGACTCGCGGGCGTGGGCTTCGGCGTGGGGTTCTCCCATCATCGAGCCGACCATGGCGCGGTTCATCAGGATATAGGCATAGGCATACAGGCCCGGCTCGTTTTTGAGGGCGGCTTGTGCCTCATTCAGCAGGCGCATGGCGGTGGGCAGGTCGGCTTGTTCGGCAGGGAGGCGATACCAGTAGGTGCGCGACCAGTTGGCATAGACCATGGCGACTTGATAATTCTCGCCGACAGCGCCGAACAGCGCGGCGCTTTGCTCGAACAAGGTGCGAGCTTGCACGGGGTCGCCGTTGGCGATTTCGAGGAAGGCGCGGGCAAAATACACCAGCGCTTGGTGAAATGGGTCAATCTGGACGGCCAGCAGTTTTTCGGCCTCTTTGAGGACGGGGATGGCCGAGCGTATATCACGCGCCGAGAGCAACTTGAGCGAGGCTTCCCATGCCAGTGCTGCGCCCAGCGTCCAGTCACGCTCGGGGGAGTGGGGGCGCACACGCACCAGCCCGACCGTGTCGGTGAACAGGTCGGCGCCGGCCACCAGCTCACCGCGCAGCAAAAAGTACAGCCCAAAAGCATACAGCGCTTTGCGCAGCTCTTCGGTCAGGCCGCGGCGGGCGGCCCAGCGCCATGCGGCGCGGAAGTTTTCGAGGTCGGTTTCGATGCTCTCGAGCACTTCCAGCTGGCGGCGGCCTTCGAGGTCGCGGCGGTTATCGGCCAGCATGGCCAGATAGTAGCGGCTGTGTGCATCGCGGATGGCCTCGGACTGGCCGGTTTCGATCAGCTTTTCTTCGGCAAACTGGCGGCTGACCTCGTGAATCTGGTAAGCGCCGGTATCGGCATCGCGCCACAGCAGCGATTTGTTGGCCAGTGCCATCAGCTGGCGGATGCTGGCACCGGTGACGGCTTGACCGGCGCTGCGGGTGAAGCGCCCGCGAAAGACCGCAATGCGGGCAAAGGCTTCGCGCTCTTCGTCGGTGAGCAGCTGCCAAGAATACTCAAAAACGGCGCGCAAGCTGCGCTGCCGGTCGAGCACGCCGGTATCATCGGTGGCCAAAAAGTCGAGGTTGCCGCGCATCTCGTGCACGATGTCGCGCACCGACAGCGCCGCCACGCACGAGGCGGCCAGTTCGATGCCCAGCGGCATCCCTTCAACAATCTGGCAGATGGTGACGACATCGGGCAAGGTTTCGCTGGTCAGCTCAAAGTCGGGTTGGGCGCGTTTGGCCGCCTGCACAAACAGCATCACCGCGCTGGACTGCGCCGAGTCGGGTTCTGGCAGGGTGGGATAATCGAGGCCGTCGATGTTTAGCACCGTCTCGCCCTGAAGGTTGAGCTTGACGCGCGAAGTGGCCAGCACCTTCACCGCCTGTGTGCTGGACAGGATTTCGGCCAGCACGGGCAAACCGGCCAGCATATGATCCCAGCTGTCCATCACCAGCAGAATGGTGCGCTCACGCAGATAATCGAGCAGTTGGGTGCGTGGGTCGAGGGTTTGGGCAAAATCCATGCCCAGCGCGTGCCCGATGGTCTGGATGAGCGCGCCGGCAGTGGTGAGCGGGGCAAGGCTGACAAAAGTGACTCCATCTGGGAAGGCAGGTGCGACATGCTCGGCGGCGGCCACTGCAAGGCGGGTTTTGCCGATGCCGCCTGCGCCGAGCAAGGTCAGCAGGCGCACGGCGGGGTCTCGCAGCAGGTCAGAGACGGCTTGCAGCTCTTGCGTGCGCCCGATGAACGGGGTGCTCTGGGCCGGCAGGTTGACGTTGTAGGCGATGCCAACGGCTGGTGTGGGCGCCGAAAAACGTTGGCTGCCACTGACCCATTTGCCGGGCAGCGGGGTATAGCTGCCGTTTTCGAGGGCTTGCAAAATCATCTCTAGCTCAGCGCCCACCCGCCTTGCCGATGAAATGCGCGAGTCGCGGTCTTTGGCCAGCATCCGATAAATCAAGTCAATCAGGGCGTCGGGGGCATCGGGGCGCAGCTGCTCAAGGTCGGGGGTGGGGCGGGTGCTGATGTTCATCAGCGTGAGCGCCAACGACGTGTCGGCAAACGGCGGCTTGCCGGTCAGCATCTCGAACAGCACCACCCCCAGCGACCAGATGTCGGTGCGCTCGTCCAGCAGCAGGCCGTCCAGTGCCTCGGGCGACATATAATTGGGCGCGCCGTTTTTGCCAATGGTGTGAGAGACGCGCTGTTTGCCTTCCAGCTGGGCAAGGCCGAAATCGGTCAGCTTGGGCGTGCCTTCACCGGTCAGCATGATGGTGAAAGGAGAAACGTCGCGGTGGACAACCTCGACATGATGGGCACGGGTGAGGGCGTCGGCAATCTCGATGCCAAGGCGCAGCGTGCTGGGGATACTCAGGCGACCCTGCTCGCGCAGCAGCGTGGCGAGGTCGCCGCCGTCAAGGTATTCCAGCACCAGATAGTAGTTATCGCCCTCGCGCACGCTGTCATACATCTGCACAATGTTGGGATGGTTGAGCTGCGCCAGCACCGCAGTTTCGCGCTCAAAGCGCGCGAGACGCTGCGGCTCGCTGCGGATGATTTCGGGCTTGAGGTGCTTGACGGTGACGTTTTGGCCTGTGGCAATATCTATCCCGCGATAGACCAATCCCAAGCGGCCACTGCCGAGGAGTGTGCCGAGGCGATAACGGTCTGCCAGAAGTTTGGGTTGGGGGCTAGGGGTCATAGCGGTTTTTGAGGGCTTGGGCCATGTTATAAGACTTGTAACATGCCCCAGTATAGCGCAAAATCAGACAAAAGCCTGTGTAGGTTAGGCCGCTGCGTAGGGCAAACGCATCAAAAGTGAGTTAAAAATAGGGCAGGAGGGAAGAAGATGGAAAACCTGCCCAAAATCACCTTAAGACAAGCGTTC
>DAOUCZ010000153.1:0-22333 GCA_034431675.1 Anaerolineae bacterium
CACCCAGATGTCACGCCCCTCGTAGCTTTTGCCCATGCTCTCAACATGGATGAGCGAGGGATACTCGGCAGCATAGGCGTGCAGCAGCGCGGTCAGTTCATCATATTTGTAATAGCGATCGAACGCGATGGCAGGCATGGGGTATCCTTTTATGCACAAAAACGCATATTCACCCCGTATTGTGCCGCAGATGGGGTGAATCCGTCAAAGACCATGGTCAACACAAAAAAACAGCCCTCGCCTTTGCTGTTTACGCCAAGGCGAGGGCCAAAAACGGCTGTATCCAGCTTAGGGTTGCAGCGTCAACCGGCTGACCGCCGCCGCCTCAACCGCCTCGCGCGTGTAGAGCATCGGCTTATATTGCAGCCCCGTCCACAACGGGATGAGGTTGGCATAGTGCGGGCTGTAGGGGTGGCCGCTCTGCCCTGTGGTATTGATGTTTAGGCTGGCATCCCAGTTTGCGGGGTCTACAATCATGCGATAGGACGCCCCGCTGGTCATGTTATAGCCATCACTGCCCCAGCTGGCCGCATTGACCGTACCAACACTGCCGCTGGCCGGCGCACTGCGATTCACAATCGACTCGATCGGCTCGATGCCACTCTGGCCCAGCGGGTTACTGCGGAACACCGCCTGATGCAGCTCTCCCCACTTCCATGATGCCATGTCTTGCCCAAACCGTTCGGTATTAAAGGCCACCGCCCGCTCCAGTGCGATGCGCAGCACATCATCCAGCGTCTCGGTCACCCCTTCAGTGGACACATCATCCCACCACGGGCTAAGCGGCTTTTGCAGCAGCAGCGTAATGGCCCACTGCGCACGGGTGCCCACCCCCACGGTCGGCAGCTCTTGCGCCGCCAGCGAGTCATCGAACGTCAGATTGGTGATTTCGCGCCATGCCACGCCCCAGATGGCCGCCGCCGCGCTGTCGATGTCAGCCTGCATATCCCAGCCCACCAGCAAATCACGGGCCGCGTCAAGGCGTGAGCCATCTTCTAGTACAAGGTCACGATAAAGCGGCTGAAACACCTCAAAAATCAGCACACGGTTATCGGTCTGGATGTTTTTGAAGGTCTCATAGGTGTGGCTGGTTTCGGCATCCAGCATCTCGACAATGCGCGACCCACGATAGCCGTAATCCCAGTTTGTGCCAATCACAACGTTGATGTCTTCGCCATACTGTGGGATGAGCTGCTCACGCAGCCAGTCATAATAGGCCGGCACAACCAGCGCCTCGTTGGCGCTGTGAATCCACCCACGCTCAGGATTATAGACTGTCGGCAGCAGCTCAAACGGGATATAGCCCAGCCAAGCCGTCTCACTGGTTGAGCCGTCAAGCACACGCACCCCGCTGTTGACCGCCGGACGGATTGGCATCAACCCCGGCGTCTGATAGCCGATGTTGCCCTCGACATCCGCATACACAAAATTCTGCGATGGGCCGGCAAAATACGAAACCGCCTCGCGGAATTCCTCAAAATTGCTGGCCCGATTGAGCTTGACAATCGAGGTGAACAGCTGGGTGGCATCCAGTGCCGTCCAGCGCAGCGCAACCGGTTCGGGGTTAAAGCCAGCCGGCTGTCCATCATCCCCTACCCCGTTATCGTTGATAATTGGGCCGAGATGCGTCTCGCGCACCTGAATGGTATAGGTGGTGTCTTTGCCGCCCACACGGATGACCTCGTTATGCACGGTCATATCGCGTATCTGGCCGTCATAGATGTACTGAAGCGGGTTTTCGGGGTTGACCTCGATGCGATACAAATCCATCACATCTGGCCCGACATTGGTCACACCCCACGCAATCCGTTGATTGTGCCCCGTGATAATGCCCGGGGTCGGCACAAAGGCATAGCCACGCACATCATACGGGCACTCGTCGCTGACGGGTTGGCAGTGCAGGCCAATCTCATACCAAATCGAGGGCATCTGGATGCCAAGGTGTGGGTCATTGGCCAGCAGCGGCGTCCCCGAAGCTGTGCGCGAGCCAGAGACCACCCAGTTGTTACTTCCCAGCCCCTCACCCTGCCCAAAAGCAAACTGGATGTCGGTGGGTACGCTGCCGGCCACTTGATAAGCACGCGGACTCAGCGTCGGAGTCCGCGCGCCGGCCACATCAGCACTCCCCGCCGATAGCACACCTTCTGGCAGGTCTTCGGCTTCAACAATAGTGGGCATATAGTCAAACGGATAGGCCGGCATCACCTCGGCATACTGCTCCGGCGTCAGGTTATCGGCCAGCTTCTGAAAGTCGAAATCTTCCAGCTTGTCCGACAAGTCCCACATCATCACCTTGCCCCACACAATCGAGTCCACCGGAGTCCATGGCTCAACTGGGATAGATACCCCGGTCAATCCCAATACGGTATATTCCAGCGCAAGATTGCCGGCGGGACGATTGGCAATATAGGCGTTCACGCCATCTGCAAAAGCCTGTAAATACCCTTTAGTCACTTCGTCATAGACCGTATCATATTCAAGCTGTGCAGCACGCCGCCACCCAATCGTGCGGATGAATAAATCGCTGCCGAGTGCGCTGCGATTGCCACCGGTCAGTTCTTGAATCCGCCCACTGCCAATTGCGCGCGAGAAAGCCATCTGCCACCAGCGGTCTTGTGCCTGCGTGAAGCCCTGCGCAAAAAACAAGTCATAACTGTTGGTTGCATAGATGTGCGGCACGCCATACGAGTCGCGCAGCACTTCCACCGGCGAACGCAGCCCCTGTACGGTCAGCGTGCCTTCGTGTTGGGGCAGCGGCGCACGGGTGACATTGCTAAACCACAATGCCCCCACCCCGATGGTTAAGATGACCAGTAAAAGGATGCCCAGAAGGATATTTCGGAACAGTTTCATAACATCTCCAGTATCGGAAAAACCGCCAGCAAAAAAGCCGTTTGTGAAATTTATGGGCTGTCTGATTGTAGCCTTATCGAAGGGCAAACGCTAATACCAGAGCATTAAGAACGGCGGATGACCGTGCATGAACAGTCCACCGTTTGGGTTATGCTGGGATGGTTTGAAATGCTTTTCTTTTTGTCTCAAACGGCCAAATTCATCGGGAGTATCACGTTCATGACCGCATTCCGCAACAGCCTTGCCGCCCTTTGTATTGTCTATGGGGTGATGCTGGCCGGATTTCTGCTGGCCCGTCTGTGGCTGGGTGACCGACCGACCGTGCTCGGTTTTTTCGTCACAGGGGGGCACTTGCTGCTGCTGATGGCGGTTGTTCTGCTGCCGCTGAGCCTGTTGACAGCACAACCCCGCGCTGCCACATTGGCCCTGCTGCCAGCAGCCTTAACATGGGGCATCCTCTATGGCCCGCAGTTCATCCCCAACCGCACCGCTTCCGCCGGTCAGAATGGACAGCGCATCACCGTGATGAGCTACAACCTGCTGTGGGGACGCGCCGACTATACTGGGGCAGCCCGTTTGATTCTGGATACCGCCCCCGACATCGTCGCCCTACAGGAGGTGGATGCACGCTCTGCACGCCAGTTAGAAGACCTGCTGACCGACCAATACCCCTATCACACCCTAAACCAGACAGCCCGTGATACCGTCATCTTCAGCCGCTACCCGATTGCCGAAAGCCGCTTGCTTGACACATCTATGGGCAGCTTGCGCAGCGTAATATGGGTTGATGACCGCCCGCTGGCGGTCTATACCATCCATGCGGCAGTGCCACAGTTCTCGCTGTGGCCGCCTGTCTTCGATTCGAGCCTGCGCAGTGCCGACATCGCCACCCTGCTCACCAGCATCGACACTGCCCCATATCCGGTCATTCTGTTGGGTGATTTTAATATGCCAGACCTCAGCACCGACTACCAAAACATCACCAGCCGACTGAGTGATGTTTATCGTCAAGTCGGCTGGGGCATGGGATGGACACACTCTGGCCCATTGTTCCGCAGTGAACGGCTGCGCGGCCTGCGCCTGCTGCGGATTGACTATATCTTTGCGCAGACCACGCACCTCATCCCGTTAAATGCGCGGGTTCTGCCCGATTCTGCGGGGTCGGATCACCTGCCAGTGGTGGCTGAGCTTTTGCTGACCAGCTGAGCCACCCCAACTGGGGATTACAGCCCGGCCTTCTGCATCAGGGCGCGTGCTGCATCGGCATCCAGTTTGGTATCGTGCATGATGCTGTAGGGAAGCTTGTTCTTCTTGACAAATTCGGGCAGGCCCACCAGCGTCTCAAGAATATCCTGCTGTTCCAGCTGATTGAGGCGCACGCCGGCATTTTCGAGCACCTGCCGCACGGTCGCGATGTTCTTGGCATCCTGATTGTGCATGGCCATCGCCAGCAAGATGCCCGGGCCAAGCAGTTCGGCATAAGCCACCCGCCCGCGCCGTGACAAGCGGGCTTGCATGGCCTGCGCAAAGTACTGTTCACTGCCCTCTTGCGGGCGGGTGTGGCCCAACTGAGTGGTTAAACGCACCTCCATGCAAATCAGGTCAAGCAGCTCGCGCAGGGCCACCACTTTGCCATCCCCGATGCCGGCCGCAATGGCATAAGAACGCTGGCCGATTCCGGCGGCCAAGCGCAGCGCCCACTCTTGCAGGCGCTCATCTGGCGCGTTTTTGCCCCGATCGGCAGCATAACGCCAATCGAGGATGCCGGTAGTAATGCTCAACAGTTCCACAATCGCCGCGCCGCGCAGATGTTTGGGGGCGGCACTCACCACATCCCAGTCAATCAGCACCTTCTCGGCAGGGCCGGTCTCCACATAAAACCCTGCCCCGCTGGACTCGCGCAGCGAAGCGATGCCGGTGAAGAACCCATCCACGCTCAGCGCAGTGGGGACAATCACAACCGGTAGTTTGGCCTTATAGGCCATATATTTGGCCGCGTCGGCCACAACGCCGCCGCCAATGGCATACAGCACCGCCACCTGCTTGGGCATCCCCGATACAAGGTCGTCGAGATAGTCGCGGTCTAGGCTTTCGGGTTCGGCTTGTACCACGACCGGCAGACGCACCATCGTGTTGACGGCTTGCCACGACCGCTTGCCCGTCAGCAAGGCGACCGGACGCTGTTCGCGGTACTTCGACAGGTCGAGCAGTTCAATGCGTGGCAGGTGCCAAATGGTGGTCATGGCCGCGCGCTCCTCACGTGAAGAAATTGGTTGAATGTCCTAACCCCGCAAGTTTAGAACGATTTCCGTCGTTTGCCAACCGATTCAACTTGGACTCATGCCCCCTTGAATCCGTCGCCCACATCTCATAGGCTAGACACATCTATCTATCAGCCAAAACACAAGGTAATTACACCCCATGAAGGTCGGAGTTCTCGCGCTGCAAGGCGCGTTTATCGAGCACGTCAAAATGCTGCACAAGCTGGGCGTACAAGCGGTCGAGGTGCGCCTTCCAGAACATCTTGACGGCCTCGACGCCCTGATTTTGCCCGGCGGCGAAAGCACCACCATCGGCAAGCTGGCGGTCGAGTTTGGCCTGATTGACCCCCTACGTCAATTTGCCAAGTCTAAACCCACGTGGGGGACATGTGCGGGTATGATTTTCTTGGCAAAGGACATCGGCATCGACCGCCAACCAATTCTAGGGGTGATGGACATCACCGTGAACCGCAATGCCTTTGGCCGCCAGATCGACAGCTTTGAGGCCGATCTGCCCATTGATGGTGTTGAGGGTGGGCCTTTCCACGCGATTTTCATTCGCGCCCCCATCGCCACCGCTGCCGGTCAAGGGGTCGAAATCCTTGGCAAGCTGGATGATGGGCGTATCGTTGCGGCGCGCCAAGGCCACCTGTTGGCCACCGCTTTTCACCCCGAACTGACCGAGGATACGCGGATTCATGCCCTATTTCTTGGCCTAGTGGCCGAGAGACCATAGACAAGCCGGCGGCCTGCGCTAAAATATCGCCCGATTTTCTGCCCACCGAACCACACGGACAACTATCTCATGACAACCAATCACGAACGTCTCGCGCGGGCCGCGCAACTGCTTTCCACCATGATGTCGGACAACGACCTACCGGACGACCTCGACGAAGAACTGGAAGACATCGAAGACGAACTGGATGACGACATCGAAGACCTCGAAGAGGACGACGACATCGACATCAACCTCGACCTAATTTTCAATCTCGATGAAGACCCCGACGACGAGGGCTATGACGAGGCAGAACTCGATGAGGACGAGGACGACATCGACCTGTATGGTGACGACGAAGAAGAATTTGACGACGAAGACGAAGACGAAGGTTACGAGGACGAAATCGAGTTCTAGGGCGGGATGCGGATGGTCACAGGCCCAGACAGCGGGTACTGCCGCGCTTGGGCCTTTGCATCACGCATCCCCCTTCATCGCCAACCAGATAAGCCGCGGCTCAAAAGCCGGCAGGGAAAATTTTGCCCGGATTAAGGATGCCGTTGGGATCGAGCGTGTCCTTCAAGGCGCGCATCACCGCCAAGGCTTCACCATGCTCGCGCGGCATGTGATGGGCTTTGCCCGTGCCAACACCATGCTCACCAGTGGCCGTGCCGCCCAATTCAATCGCTTTTTCGACGATTAAATCGTTGATTTTTTCGACCACCTTCAATTCTTCGGCATCTTTATAAGGGAACTCGCAGTGGATATTGCCATCACCCGCGTGCCCCTTCATATAAGCCCGAATACCGTGCTGTGCCACCAGTTCTTCGACATAGCCAATCAGGGCCGGATACTGGCTGATCGGGACAGCCACATCGTCAATCAAGAACGTATATCCCGGATGCAAGCGCACCAACGTCTCATAGGCGTGATGGCGCACTGCCCACAATTTGGTGCGCTCGGCGTTGTCTGTGGTGGTCTTGATGCGCGACGCGCCCAATTCCTCGCAAATCTGGCGCACCTGCTCTAGGCCATAGTCAAGAGCCGCCGGCAGCACCGCATGAAACTCCATCAGCAGGGTCGGGCGCTCCTCCAAATCAACGCCGGCATGGTCACGCAGTAGGGCCGACTGACGCGCATCTATAAATTCCAACGCAGCAGGGTCAAGACCACTACCGCGCACCGCCACCACGGCCTCAACCGCCGCCTTGACCGATGGAAACGAGGCGATGACCGCGCTCATCAGCGCAGGGACAGGCACAAGACGCAGCGTGGCCTGTGTGATGACCCCCAGCGTCCCCTCGCTGCCCACAAACAAATGCAGCAGGTCATAGCCAGAACTCTGCTTAATCGAGCGCGACCCCACCGAAATCAGCCGCCCATCCGCCAGCGCAACCTGCATCTTCAACACATTGTCTTTGGTCGCGCCATATTTAACCGTGCGGATGCCGGCGGCATTGTTGGCCAGCATCCCGCCAATGGTGGCGTTCGCGCCCGGATCAGGGGGAAAAAACAGGCCGTAGCGCGTCAGCTGAGCATTTAGGTCTTTATGCCCGATACCGGGCTCCACCGTAACCTGAAAATCATCGGTATGCACTTCCAGAATGCGCGCCATCTTTTGCAGCGACAGCGATACCCCGCCAAAGCGTGCCAGGGGGTTGGCTTCTAGCGACGAACCCACCCCCCACGGCGTCACCGGAATCCGATGCGCGTTGCAATAGGCCAAAACCTGCGCCACCTGCGCCGCAGTCTGCGGCCAGACCACCGCCTGAGCATTCCCCATCGGATGACGCGATTGATCACGGTTGTGCAAATCAAGGTCAGCCTGCCGTGTGCTCACGCTATCTGCGCCGACAATCCCCCGCAGGTCATCAGCATGTACGCTGGTCAGTGCCGTATAGTGATGCTCAGACATTATCTTCTCTCCCTCTCCCCAAATCTTTCATTCAGTTCACAGCCACTTTTCATCCGCTAGCTGCGCCCAAACCACCCGCGCTTTTTGGGTAAGGGCGGCGCATGGGTCAGCGTGACTGCGCCACCCCCCAGTACATCCACCACCGGTCGCACCTCGTCCAAAATCAACTGGATGGCTCGCACACCCGGACGCCGCCGATTCACAATCTCCAGCAGGGCCGCATGACTGCGAAACATCTGTTGGGCGGCATCCACAGTCAGAGAAGACGGAACAGCCGGCTGACTGCGTTTTTTGGGCAACACAGCCGCCGCTGCCAACGGATCGACGGCCCAAGGCCACTTTTCGGGATAGTAGTAGTAATAAAGCGGGTAAAACGCCGCGGTCATCAATGACACGCCGCGCACCTCGTGACTCCACACATCAATGCCGGCATGGGCCAACACTTCTGCCGCCAGCACCATGCCGTGCACTGCCCCGAGCGTATACAGCATGGTATTGGGGTCACCCTTCGATGGTTCAACCACCGCCACCAGATACCCCTCTGGCCGGATACGCTCAATCAAGGTGCGCAGCTCTGCCGCCGCGCCTTCGAGCAGTGCGGGGGCTTCTAGCACCACACCTGCTGCCGCCCGCACCGCCAGACACCATGGCCAAACCACCGCCGACATCTCTTGTTCTGTCACTGCCCAAACACGATGCTGATGCAGTGCTGCCGCCAGCGCGGCCCTGGGCTCTGCCCCATAGGCCGGATGCCCCAACAGGCATTCATGCGCGTGCAGCAGTCCAAACATGTGCCGCAGTTCTTCTAGGGTGCTCCCAACCACACCGCCCAGAGCCGTCATCAACGCCGGCCAAGCATCTAGTGCACGTGCGCCGGCAGGCTCATCCGCCATCAACCGCCAGCGCAGCGCATCATAAACTGCCGAGGCCACACGGTTGGCACGCAGATGCGAATCCAGCATCAAGGCATCAAATTTGCTCCATCCCCCTGCATATGGAGAGGAATCACGCAGGTGGCGCGCAGTTTCAACATCGTCATTGCCAAAAATGAGGCCATCATGGGTATACTGCATAGGTCATACAAACTCCCACACACAGAAATACAATTTGAAATACACTGGAGTTACCTCCAAACACCTCGCAAGTACTCATACGACCGCTTTCGAGAGCGCATAGGAAGGCGCGCCTGATGAATAAAGACACCTCTCCTTTACCCAGCACGCCGCAAGAATCATTAGAACATATCCGCCGCAAGATAGAAACCCTCGCCAACGACTATAACGCCGGCAAGCTCAACCGTGACCAATTCGACGCCATTTATGCCCATTACAAGGAGCAGATGGCCATTTTGGAGCGCATGATCGAGACCAATCCTTCCACCAGCGCATGGAAGCGCGTGGTTGTGCCCGGCGTCACCTCCTACCTACAGCAGTATCACGCCCCACAACCCCTGCTGGTCACCACACTCAAACTGGGTGCCAAAGAACCGGTGTTTTTGCACGGCAAAGTGAGCGCAGACACCGCGCGCGAAATGGCGCCAGCGCTGGCGGCCATCACCCAGCGCAAGGCCACCATCGGCCTTGTTCGACGCCAGCTCAAAGCCGGATGGATGGTTATTTATGTGGGCGAACACGCGGCAACCCTTGTGGTCTATTCTGCCGAACCGACCAAAGAATTGGCTGAGAAAGTGCAAGAGGCCCACCGCCTGTTCGAGCGCGCCAATGCACTGGCCCTCAGTCAGCCCGACTCGCAGGCCCACCGCTACGTTTTCCCGCAGCGCTCGCTCACCCGTTGACCGGCCCACTGCGCTTCCGTACAATGACGCAGCACAACGTCATCAGGAAGTGTTGCAGACATGCATTCAGAATTGGCCGCACAGCGCGGCGAACCGAGCTATGTGTGGCGCGCCGGCCAAGAACGCCGCCTACAAATGATTGCCCAATGGACAAAACTAGAGGGCGCACAAGTGTTGGTGGATGGGTGCGGCGTCGGGATGTATGCAGCACAGTTTCAAGAACGCTATCACGCCCACGTCGAGGCCATTGACATTGAGCTGCCGCGTGTACAGGATGCCCGTCACAACGGCGTCACCCGTGCCGTCGCCGCCGCCGCTGAGGGCCTCCCCTATCCTTCCAACACCTTTGATACCGTTTTAAGCCATGAGGTCATCGAGCATGTGGCCGATGACCGCGCTGCGCTGGCCGAGATGGCGCGCGTGCTGCGCGTGGGGGGGCGCATCGCCCTGTTTTGCCCCAACCGTTGGTATCCCTTCGAAACACACGGGCACTACTGGCGCGGCCAATATCATTTTGGCAATACCCCGCTGATAAACTACCTGCCCGATGCACTGCGCAACCGCCTTGCCCCACATGTGCGCGCCTATACGCGCCGCGGGCTGCGACACCTCACACAAGGCCTGCCGCTCAAGGTGATCCATCACAGCCGAATCTACGGCGGATACGACAACATCATCGCCCGTCTGGGGCAGACGGGCGAACGGATACGCGATATGCTGTATGCCCTTGAGGGCACTCCTCTGGATGTGTTTGGCTTATCGCACTGGGTGGTCTATGAAAAAACCGGCTAATCAATCCACACCGGCAGATGCTCCAGCGACAGGACACCCGTCCATTGGGCGCGGTCACCTTCGGTGCAGATGGCGGCTTCACCAATCACCTCGGCCCCAGCCTTCCCCACAATCAAGCGCATCCCTTGCAAGGTACTGCCGGTCGAGATCACGTCATCCAACAAAATCACCCGCTTCTGGCTGATGGCCTGCCGGTCTTTCTCGTCCAGATACAGCGTCTGCGGCGCGCCGGTCGTAATCGAAAGCGTCTCTGATTTTAGGGCATCGCCCATATACGGCTTGTACGACTTGCGCAGCACCACATAGGGCAAGCCGGTCTCGGCGCTCAGGGCGTGGGCCAAGGGTATGGCCTTGGCCTCTGCGGTCACCAGATAATCGGGCTTCAGCGCCAGCACTTTAGGGGCAAGCGCCTTCGCCGCCGCCACCACCAGCTCGGTATCGCCAAGGATGTTGAGGATGGCAATCTTGACACCCGGTTTAATCTGAAACAATGGCAAGTCTCGCTGCACACCGGCGATATTCACACGGTGAGTCTGGCGGGAGTCTGTCATCAGAGATTACTCCTTAACACGTTACACACACACACACAAACAAAGCTGCAAACGGTCAGTGCTCCGTCACACCAGCGGCTTGGTATCACTGCCGCCTTCAACGCCGGCATGGAACGTGATACGCGCCTCGCCCAGCGTGATGAAATCTCCCACATGCAGGGCCTGACGCCCACGCAGCAGTGTCCCATTCAGCATCGTGCCGTTGGTGCTGCCGGTATCCTCAATCATGATCTGATCGCCATCACGCCGCAGCACGCAGTGATAACGCGACACCCCGCGATCATTGACGATAATGGCATTCTCAACCGCCCGCCCGATAAAGATTTCGTCACTGGTCAGCGGATAGTCGTGCTCACCATACCGGGCATACTTGGGCACTGGCAGTGCCTTTTGCGCGTTGGTAGGCGGTGGCGGAACCTCTATCTCAGAATCGGTCGGTGGGTGCAGCGAATCCGTGTGTCCGGGCGGATGAGTCGGAGCTTCGGTGGCACGCTTGCGCAAAACCACCGTCTCGCTGTGCCTACTGGTCATGGTATACATGGCCTGCGATTGCATCAGCTTGCGCTGCTGGCGATACCCCTCTGCGGCATCCGACGTCGTGCGCAGCACCTCGGCCTCACGCTCAAGCGCGGCACTTTCCTCACGCAGGGTATCGTCAGACGACACCTCAGACTGCTTGATTTCTACCGAAGCCTGCTCCAATATCTGCGACGCCTCGTTGAACTTGCCTTCGTCTGCCAGCGTGACCGCGCGCCGACGCGCCTGCGCGGCCTTCAACAGCATCACCTGCTGAGTGACCTCGTGATTGACCTGACGGGTCGGCATCAACGCCTCGCGAGAGACGTCGATGTCGATCGTGCGTTCCATCGTCACATGGCGCACGCCCCCCTCACTCAGCTGATCATATTCAATCCGCACCGAGGCCACATTGATACGCCCTTCGGTCAGCACCGAGGGAATCAGCATCTCTAATACCAGCGCCTTTACCTCGTCGCCAAACAAGTCACCCAGTCGGTAAGTCTTGCCACCCGATGCAAGGTCTTCGACATAGGCGTTCATCTGGCGCATGTTGGCCGCATGCGGGCCGGTAATGGTCACACTCAGGTTCTGACCCACCAGCGACAGCAAGCCAGACAGTTCTTCGTTCAGGATAGTCGGCAGAACCTCGGGGCTTTCGATGTAGTAATACGCCCCACCGCCAGCGCTAGACATCTGTATTAGCAGGTCTTCGTTGAAGTCATCCCCAAGGCCCAACGTGGTGGTGCTCACGCCCTCGGAATATTTTTGCTTGGCAAACGATACCAGCTTTTCAGTATCCGTCACCCCGCGATTGGCCAGCCCATCGCTAATGAGGATGATGCGGTTGGTTTGGTCAGACCGATGGTTCTGCAAGACCCACTTCACCCCCTCTAACCACCCCCCGCTGAGGTTGGTCGCCCCACTGGGCGCAATCCGCTGTATCTGCTGATTGATGATGTCCTTGCGCTGCACCTTCTCCGGCGGCAGCAAAGTGGTCACTTCGTCGTTATACAGCACGACCGACAGCGTATCGTTAAGGCCAAGGTTCTGCACCAGCATGGTGGCAGCACGGCGCGTATAGTCGATTTTCGCCCCTGCCATTGACCCGCTCCGGTCAACAACAAGGCTCAAGTTTAGGGGACGTCGCTTGTTCTGATTGGGCGCGGCATCCCCCTTCATCAACATCATCACATAAAGCCGGATCGGCTGACCCAGCGGAAAGGTATCATATTCAAGTGCGACATCCACCTGCATGGCTCACCAACCCTCAACGCTTTCATTCGCGATAATTTATGGCCTTACGACGATGTTTGATATTGTAACATCGATTACGACAACGCGGGGCGGCGGCTCAGCCAATCGGTGGTACGCTGATACACCTGTCCAACGCGCAGTACCTCGGCCTCGCCCAACTGTGGCCCAATAATCTGTAACCCAATGGGCAGGCCCTGCCCATCAAACCCACAGGGCACGTTCAGCCCACAGACGCCGGCAAGGTTCAGTGTGATCGTCAGCACATCCGCCAGATACATCGCCAGCGGATCATCGGTGTTCTCACCAATCTTAAAGGCGGTGGTTGGCGACGTTGCAGCAACCATCACATCCACCTGCTTAAAAACCTCATCAAAGTCGCGCTTAATCAAGGTGCGCACCTGCGAGGCCTTGCCATAAAAGGCATCGTAATACCCCGCGCTCAGCGCATACGTCCCCAGCATGATGCGACGCTTCACCTCATCACCAAAGCCTTGGCCGCGTGTGGCACGATAATTTTCCCACATATCACCTTTTTCCACCCGCAGACCAAAGCGCACACCATCATAGCGCGCAAGATTGGTGCTGGCCTCGCTGGTGGCGAGGATGTAATACACCGGCAGACCATAGGGGGTGTGCGGCAGGCTCACCTCTATCAGCTCTGCGCCAAGGCTTTGCAGATGCGCCAGTGCCGCGCGCACCCCGGCCTCAACCTCGGGCTGCATCCCCTCGACAAAATACTCACGTGGGATGCCCACACGCAGCCCCTTCAGCGACTGCCCTGCCCCCGCCACCGTCGCCAGATAATCCGGCACGGCATCGGGTCTGCTGGTCGCGTCCAGCGGGTCATGCCCAGCAATGACCTGAAGCAAATGCGCAGCATCCTCAACGGTTCGAGTCATCGGGCCAACGCTATCTAGCGACGATCCATAAGCCAGCAAGCCATAACGCGATACACGCCCATAGCTGGGCTTCAGCGCACTGATGCCACAAAACGCCCCCGGCTGACGGATGCTGCCGCCCGTATCAGTGCCCAAAGCGCCTGCCACCATCCCCGCCGAAACCGCCGCCGCACTGCCGCCGCTGCTGCCGCCCGGCACACGTTCCAAATCCCACGGGTTGCGTGTAATCTGATAGGCGCTGTTCTCGGTCGATGACCCCATGGCAAACTCATCGCAGTTCAGCTTGCCCACTACCACCACACCGGCATCCAACAGTCGGCGCACCGCCGTCGCATCAAAGACCGGCACATACCCTTTCAGAATTTTCGATCCAGCGGTGGTCTGTATCCCGCGCGTAGACAGCACATCTTTGATACCAACAGGCACACCCAGCAGCGGCAAACGCTCACCCGCTTTACGGCGTTGATCGGCACGTTCGGCATCGGCAAGGGCCTGCTCTGCGGTCAGTGTGATAAAGGCCTGTACCTTTGGCTCGACCTGCTCGATACGCGCCAGATATGCCCGCGTTACCTCCACCGACGAAAACGTGCCTGCCTCCAAACCGGATATGATCTCGCTCAGAGTCAGTGCCGTGACATCCACCATACCATCGCCCTGCCTTCGCATCGCGGGTGTTCTACCCTTGTTCAATCAAACGGTCACAGTATAGCACAAAGCGGTGCGCCCCCGCAGACAGGTTGCGCACCGACTTCGCTCAATATATCCCAATTTATCCCAATTTGCGGGATTTTTGGGATAATGTGGGATAACTTATCTGGGGCTTATCCATCGACCTGAGTGACATAGAACTGCGACTCGCACAGCGTGGTCAGACCGCCGGCGTTGTCTGGCACCAACACCTGCACCTTCCACTGAATGGCGTTGCCAAAGAAATCAACCTCGTTGAAGTATTTATAGACATCCAACGTAAACTGACTCTCGGTGTAGCCTGCGCGATAGAGGCGCACAGTTCGCATATAAACCTCGTCGTCGTCCATGGCACGCACCGTAATTTGATAGCCATAAACATCACCGCGCGCCTGATTCCACGAGAAGGTGGCGAACCGCCCAACCGGCCCGAATGGGCCATTCACCGCAAAGGTATCACAGGATGGGCCGCTGGGGGCAACGCTGGTGGCGTCACGCGCCGGCATCGTTGCCTGAGGGCGATTTGGGTCGGCAGTGGGGGCGACACGGGTGGGCAGCGCCACTGGTGGCAAGCGGGTTGGGGTCGGCTTGATGTTTGGCCCACGTGCGATGCTATCCGCAACCTCATCGGCAGTAGGCAGGGTTACGGCCCGCGGCAGCGGCAGCCGCTCAACAAAGGCCAAAGCAGCAAGCTCATCCTCATTCAGCGGCTCGGCATCATCCCATGGGCTGTTAAAGACAGGTACGCCCTCGGCATTCAAACAAGTCACACTGCGTGTGCGATGTCCCAGCGGCACATGCGCCCGCCCCTCATTGACGACGGCATCCCCCTCCAACAGGCTGATTTCGGTCGCCAAGCAGGTCGGATCGCCAGCAGGGTCAAAGCCGGCGACAAGGTCGCCAAACGCCGTTGAACCGCTCAAGCTGCCAAATGTCTGTGTGGCGCTGTGCAGCACCGCGGTAGACCCCAGCTCAACCTCTGCCCCATTGACTGACAGGCGCACGCGCACCTCTTGCGGCCCTTGTACCACCAAGACATCCGGCGCTTCGGCACAGGTGGGCACACCCACACCAGTGCGGAAGTAGAACGCTTGCATCGGAGAGCGCGCATCCAAGTCGGCCACTGGCAGGCTGTTCAAGTCTGCTCCAGCGCTGATTACCGATACCAGTGAGCGTGACAGCCATGCATTAAAACCGGCAAGCCGCACCCACTGCCCATCCGCGCTGCGCGCGTCGGCATCAAACGGCTGGCCGGGGTCTGCCGTGCCCGCCACATTGAAGTTTGTCCCCGGCCCACCGCGCAAATTGACGCGCTGCCCTGCCGTCACCAGCACACGCACCGGATCGGTCACTGTCAAGGCGCTGTCTGCCGGCACATCATTTTGCACCTGTGTGTCGCCCAGCAGCAAAAAGGTGACCGCCTGCCCCGGCAGTGTGTTGGGGACGTTAGCCTGCACATTCATCACCGCAATCCCCCAGCGCTCCGCGTCCAGTTCCAGCGGGTATGTACGCAAATCGGCCAGCGTCACCAACGGAGTCGTGTCCGCGGGCTTACTAAAGGCCGCCTCGGTAATGGTGGTGGCAAAACGCGCGTCCACACGGTCAAACCCATAACAGGCGGTATTGCGCCCCATGCCCTCACAGTTGACTCCAACGGCCTGTAAGGCCCGCGTCACCAGCGCACTACAGGCCGATGGCTGCGCCACACTCTGGACAACCACCACCCCCATCAGCGCATAAAGCACACAAACAGCCCACAGACTCAGCCGAGGTTTCATCATGATTTCTCCCAAGTTTTCACGACAAACAACTGTGCATATCGTCAGTGTAGCAAACAAAATCGTGCCACACTTGCCAAAAAGCACACAGCCCGACAGGCGTGGGGTACGCGTCGGGCTGTGTGTGTTTTTATGGAATGTGCCACAAGTGGGACTTGAACCCACGACCCACGCATTTTCAGTGCGTTGCTCTACCAGCTGAGCTACCGTGGCAAACCATACCCATAGAATACACAGGCGCGGGCAGGCTGTCAAGCCCAAACCCCACGTTTTTTAGATTTTAACCTGCGGCAACCGCTCCACGAATCTGCTGACAGATAAAAGCAAAATCATCCTGCCGATGCTGAAAATCCAGCTCATCCATCTCGATCGTAATCACCGGCGACAGCTGCCAGCGCCCCACCCATTCTTCATACAGTTCATTCAACCCGTCGATATACTCCGCGCTGATGCCCCGCTCATAATCCCGCCCGCGCCGCGCAATCTGGCGCAGCAGCGTAGGGGTGCTGGCCCGCAGATAAATCACCAACTGCGGGTGAGGCAAAAACGCGCTAATGGCGGTATACAAGCTCTGATATGTGTCCCAGTCCCGCCCCGACATCCGCCCCTGACGGTAGAGGTTGCGCGCAAAAATCTCGGCATCCTCATACACCGTGCGGTCTTGCACCACACATCCCGGATACGCGGTCAATCGCCGGTGATGCTCTAAACGCTTGCCCATAAAAAAGATTTGCGAATGAAAACTCCAGCTCGACATATCCCGATAAAAATCGGCCAGATACGGGTTCTCGGCATGACCTTCCAAAAAGGGCTGCCAGCCAAACGCCGAAGACAGCATCGTCGTCAGGGTCGATTTGCCAGCGCCGATGTTGCCAGCAATCGCAATAAAGGTATTGGGCGCGTAAGGGGTCTGCTGCAAAGTCACGGTCACACACTTCTATGAGCCATAGCCAACCAAACAAGAGGCGGCACACGTGGCCGCCCCATCAATGTTTAAGACGATGTTATTATCCGACCATCCGTGCGGTTTGACAACCGACGGAATGGTTCGATTCTTCTAACGTTGTTATTAGCCGTTATACAAAGCGTGCAGGCCTATCCCAACTGCTGCACGCGCAGTTCTGCCGCATCCAGTAGCGCCTGACAGTGCGACGCCAACCGTCGCCCGCGCTCATACAGCCCAACCGAGTCTTCCAGCGTCAGCTCACCAGACTCAAGGCGTGCAACCACCTCTTGCAGCAGCGCAAACGCCTCTTCAAAGCTCAATCCACCGATGTCCTCTTGCGGAGTCGTCACAGCAGCTTCCCTTCTTCTACCACGCGTGCGCTAAAGCGCCCGTCTTGCACCTGTACGGTGACTTCATCACTCACGCTCACCTGCCCAACCGAGCGTACCAGTGCCCCATCGGCTGTACGCCGCACCAACGCATACCCGCGAGCCAACAACGCAGATGGATTGACCGCATCTAACGCGCGCGCCTCACCGGCTACCCGTTCACTCCACACATCAAGGTGCGCGCCCACACGAGCGCTCATGCGGTCGGTCAAGCGGTCAATGGTCTGACGCGCACTTTGGATGGCGCGATCGGGGGCATACAAACGCATCGCCGTCTCTAGATGAGACAATAAGCCGCGCCGCCCCTCCAAATGTACCTTTAGGGCCGCATCAAGATCGGCGCGGAACTGCGATACATATGCAGGCAAGTCCACCACAACCCGCGTCAGGTATTCTGCCGCCGCCGAGGGGGTCGGGGCGCGATAATCGCTCACAAAATCGACCAGCGTCGTATCCGTCTCGTGACCAACACCGGTGACTGTGGGCAGGCGAGACCCCGCCACAGCGCGCGCCACCCGCTCATCGTTAAACGCCCATAAGTCCTCGATGCTGCCGCCGCCCCGACAAATCAGGATGACATCACACACATCACCAGCATTCAGACGGTCAAGAGCACGGACAATGCCAGTCGGCGCATCCACGCCCTGCACAACCGTCGGCGACAAAATCACCCGCCCCAGCGGAAAGCGCCGGCCCAACACGTTCAAAACATCCTGAAACGCCGCGGCATCCGGTGATGTTACCACCCCAATCCGCCACGGAAACGCCGGCAAATCACGTTTGCGCGCCACATCGGTCAGGCCTTCTGCAACCAACAGTGCCCTGACACGCTCTAGCTCGGCATACAGATTGCCCACACCCAGCGGACGCAGCTGTTCCACTTGCAGCTGATATTCGCCGCTGCGCTCATAAACGGTGATTTTGCCGCGCGCCAACAAAGAGCGGCCATCCTCTGGCAGAACGGGCTGCCCAGCTGCCGCGCCTTTCCACATCACACACTTCAGGGCAGCGCCGCTGTCCTTGAGGGTAAAATACCAATGACCGCTGGCCGCCTGCCGGCAGTTGCTCACCTCACCCTGTACCCACAGCCCACGCAGCAGCAGACTGCCCTCCAGCACCTCTTTGATGGTCTGGGTGACGGAACTGACCGTTAGAGGGCGGTCTTGGGTCGGGCGGTCATCAAACATCGGCAGGCCTCGCAGCGAGGCGGGGTGTTCTCCCCGCCTCTTCACAGCATATCACGTTACACACCGACCGGTGCAGCATCTACCACTTCGGCAGCTAATTCATACTTACCAAACGCGGGGATGATATAAGCCCCCGCCACCATCGGCGCAGAGGCGCGCAGCAGCTCCTGCGCAATGGTCACGCCGACTTGTGGGGCATCCTCTCCCGCGTCTTCGAGGCGCTTAAAAATCGCCTCAGGGATGGTGATGCCGGGTACCTCGTTGTGCAAAAACTGGGCGTGCTTTAGGCCGTACAGCGGCATCACACCCAACAGCACCGGCAGCGAGAAGACCTCGCCGGTGATTTCTTCGTAGCGGCGCAAAAACCGCTCGATACGCGCCGGCTCAAAAACAGGCTGACCAAGGGCAAAATCCGCACCTGCGCTCAGCTTGTTGCCAAGGATTTTGATTTCGTGGTCAAGGTCATCTGCGCCCATGTTCAGCGCACACCCAACCAAGAACCCCGCTGGCGCGCCAATGCTGTTGCCCGCCTGATCAACCCCGCGATTCATGTTGTGCTTGATGAGCGAAATCAGCTTGCTGGGCACGATGTCATAGCTGTCGTTGGCATCGGGATAATCGCCGATTTTGGTCGGGTCGCCCATCGTCACAAACAAGTTGCGCAAGCCCATCGCATGAGCGGCCAGCAAATCGCCCTGAATACGCAGCAGGTTGCGCCCACGCGTCGGGAAATGCAGCACCGTCTCTACCCCCACCTGCGACTGTATGACATGGGCCGCGGCATAAGGCGACATCCGCATCCGCGCGGCAGGGGTATCGGCGATGTCGAGGATGTGCGCGCCAGCATCGCGCAGCAGACGTGCGCTGCGCACCAGTTTATCGACATTAAATGAACGCGGCGGTGACATCTCGACCGTGACCGTGAACTGCCCGGCCAAAAGGCGCTCAGCCAGACCTGTCGGAGGCAGCATCACGCCCGATTCTTCGGAAGGCGGTTGTTCCAGCACTTGAACTGCCGGCAGCTGACGCCGACCCGCCGCCGCCTCATCGAGCGCATAGCGCATAGCGCGGATGTGCTCTGGGGTAGTGCCACAGCACCCCCCGATAATCCGTGCCCCCAACGTCTGAAAGGTCAGGGCATAATCGCCGAAATACTCCGCAGTGGCCGGATACATCACCCGCCCACCAACCGACTCAGGGAAACCTGCGTTCGGCATCACCGAAAGCCGCGCCCTTGGCACGCATGTGCGCATGGTTTGCAGCACACTGGCCAACTGGGACGGCCCACCCGAACAATTGACCCCCAACACATCTACACCAGCGCGGAACAAGTCATAAGCCACCCGTGCGGGCGTAAAACCAGACAGTGTACGGTCATCGCCAGTAAACGTGGCATGGGCAATCAGCGGCAGCTCTGGCGCAACAGTGCGTGCCGCCCCCAGCGCTTCCATCAATTCGTGATGGTCTGCAAATGTCTCTAATAAAATAGCATCCACGCCGGCCTCGGCCAGCGCGCGGATTTGCTCGGCAAAGGCAGCACGCGCATCTTCTTTGGTGATTGAGCCAGACGGGCGCAGCCGCGCGCCCAACGGGCCAACCGATCCAGCAAGATAGGCATCGGTGCGCCCGCTGTCTGCGATGGCGCGGCGCGCCACCTCCACTGCCGCCCGACAGACCTCAGTCACTTTGTCACCAGAGCCGTGATCGCTGAGTTTATAGCGGTTCGCGCCAAACGTGTTGGTCTCGATCAATTCTGCGCCGGCATCCAAATAGGCCCGGTGAACCGCATACACCCGTTCGGGGTCTGTCAAGTTGACAAGGTCAAAACTGGCGGTAATCGGCAGGCCGGCATGGTGCAGCTGCGTCCCCATCGCTCCATCCCCCAGCAGGGGTAAACCGGTATCGAGACGTTGCAGCAAAGGAAGGCGGGACATGATTGGGGGGTCTCCTGTTCTCGTGGACTACGAGCAGCGATAGTGTCTATCGAGGTTGCCACATTGTACGCCGATTTTGCCGGCGCGCAACGGCAAAACTACGCGCCATATCAGGCCAATCGTGTTACAATTTCGCCAATATTATCTGAGACTCTAGGAGCAAAACCATGTTGGACGACCTGCGGCGCGGCTCTTTTGAAGACCCAGACGACAACGAGAAGGCCAAAAAAGGCAAAAAAGGTGGTTTTTTCAGCACGCTCAGCGCCTTCGAACGGATGGTACTGGCCATTCTTAGTCTGCTGGTGATTGCAGTATTTGTCGTGCTCATCCTGCTGGCCACTGGGCGCATCAGCCTATAAATCGCCTCGCCCCCCCTCTGCACCTCAAGGGGGGCAATTTTATACCCCTCCATATCACTTCCTGTTCCCAGCAGTCCGCAGTTTTTGGCAGAAGGCCGTGGCGTAAACAAAATTGTTATACACTAATCAGCAATTGGCCCAATCGGCCCATCTTCAATAGTGGATAAACAAAGTGTTTTCAAGGACTGCCGCCATGCTGCGTTTCAAACCTCATACCTTCAGTGTTATCATCACCCTGTTCATTGCCCTAACCGCCGTTTTGTCAGCTGGTGCCCGTAATGCAGCACAGTCAGTGCGACCGAGCACCCCCGGCAGCAACCAGTGCACTGCCTTGATACAAGCTGCCATCGAATCGACAGACAGCGGGTGCAGCGATACCACGCGCAACCAAGCTTGTTATGGGCATGTGCTCAATACCGCTGTCTCTCGCCCAGATGTGGTTGATTTCACTTTTGATGCGCGCGGCGACAAGGTCAATCTGCGCGATGTGGAAGAGCTAGAAGTCAGCCCACTGGACTTGCTAGAAGAGCGCTGGGGCGTGGTGCTGATGCAGGTGCAAGCCAATCTGCCCGATGCCCTGCCGGGCCAAAACGTCACCTTCATCCTGTTTGGCGATGTGCAGATGAACAATGCCGTCGGTACGCCAGTCGAGCAAACCGCCAGCGTCCTCGCCCCCGCCAACATCCGTGTTGCACCCGGCGACAGCCGCCCGATACTCGCCTCTCTGGCCCGCGGCCAGCAGGTCATCGCTAACGGCAAAGCCATGACCGCCGAAGGCGAGCTGTGGGTGCGCCTTAACCATGATCCGGAACGCGAAATCTATGGCTGGATGCGCGCCGACCTGCTCGATACCCCTCTCGATACCCTGCCCGACGTACAACCCGCTGACCAGAACGTTAACCCAATGCAGGCCTTCTACTTCAAAACCGGCATCGGGCGGCCAGAATGCGTCGAAGCACCACCTGACGGCATCCTGATCCAGACCCCACAAGGCGCAGGCAAGGTCAACTTCACCATCAACGGTGCCGAAATTGCGCTTGGCTCGACCGGCTTCTTAACCTCTCCCGACGGCACAGAACCCCAAACCTGCCTGCATCTGCTGGAAGGGGAAAGCAGCATCACCGCTTCTGATACCACCGTCACCCTCCAGCCCGGTCAGGTCAGCTGCGTTCAGCTTGACGAGGACGGCATCGCCGACAGCCCCCCCTCTGACCCCGTCTTTTATGACCCAGACACCCTCGCCATGCTTCAGCCCTTGCTGCCACTGCTGCCCGAAGACATCGAACTGCCCGAAATCACCATAACCCCTACCCCCACGCCCACCAACACACCGGCATTTGTGCCAGCAGCACGCACTCCTACCCCAACAGCCACCGCCACGCCACAAACCGAGCCGCCGGTTCAGCCCACCGCTAATCCGACTGCCACCCTGATACCGCGCTGTGACTCAGATATGGGCATCACCACCAACTGCCGCCCACACGCTTCCTTTACCTCTT
>DAOUCZ010000154.1:0-44992 GCA_034431675.1 Anaerolineae bacterium
CCCCACCCCATGAACGACTATCTCGACTTTGACCCGCGCACCTCTCTGGACGAATCTTTCGCACAGCTCCCCCCCGAAAACCTCGCCCTGCTCAGCTTTCTGGTCAAGGCCTTTGAGCACATCCCTGCCGGCGGGCTGGCGCTCGATTTTGGTGCTGGCCCATCGCTGTATTCGGCCATCGCCGCCGCCCCCCACGTGCGCGAGCTGCACCTGTGCGAATACGCCCCCGCCAACCGCGCCGAGCTGGCGCGCTGGCTGCGGGCCGACCCCGACGCCTTCGACTGGTCAGACACCATCCGTGCCGCGCTGCGGGCCGCCGGCCAGCCCGACGACCTGCCAGCGGTTCAAACACGTGCAGCACTCATCCGCCAGCGCGTCACCACCGTGATGCCGTGTGATTTACTCCAGCCCTTCCCGCTGGATGACCCAACCGCCCGCGGGCGCTATGATGTGCTGGTCAGCAACCTGTGTGCCGAGGCCGCCGCACCCAATCACGCGGTCTGGCGCGCCTGCATCGCGCGCATGGCCGACCTGCTCAAGCCGGACGGGCACATCATCCTCTCAGCGGTCAAGCGCAGCAGCGCCTACTCGGTGGGGCAGCATGTCTTCCGCGTGCTGCCCATCGACGAGGACGATGTGCTAGCCGGCCTGCGCGGGGCAGGATTTGACCCCGCCACCATCACGCTCAGCAGCACCCCTGCTGACCATCCCGTTTACCCCTATGAGGGCCTGATTTTTGCCACGGCCCGCAAATCCACCGCCTAGGAGAGACCTTGCCATGCCGCTCGACCGCCTTTTCTCCATCCTTGCCATCATCGGCCTGACGCTGGCCTCTGGCCTCGCCGACGCCCAAGGCGCCATCTGGGCCTCGCGCATCTGGGACAACAACCGCTTCAACCTCGATGCGCTGCTGCGCGCCTCGTTGGGATTTGCTGTCGGGGTTGGGCTGTTTTTCATCACCATCCGCTTCTTCCGGCAGGTCGGCATCGTCAGCCCCGAAATCCAAACCGCCATCTATCTTGGCGGGATGCTGATTTCGGTGGCGTTGTTCAGCCGCACCTTCTTCCGCTGGTCGCCCGTCGATCAGGTGGTGGCGCTGATTGTGCTGGCCGGCATCATCTGGCTGGCGGTGCGCACCGAAACCGCCTGAACCGGAGCAGGGCAGTAACCATCCCGTTTGACCCGCCCGCGCCCCACGCGCTATAGTGTGCGACACCTATCCCTGTGCAAGGAGAGCCGCAGATGGCCGACGACACCCGTAAAACCCTCGCCCTCATCTCGCACGATGGCAAAAAGGCCGAGATGGTGGCCTTTGCCCTCACCCATCGTGATGTGCTGTCGCGATACCACCTGATTGCCACCAGCACCACCGGACGCCTGCTGCAAGAGCAGGGCTTTACCGTCGAACGGATGCTCAGCGGCCCACTGGGCGGCGACGCCCAGATTGCCGCACAAGTGGCCGAGCGCAAAGTGGCGGCGGTCTTCTTTTTTGTAGACCCGCTAGGCAAGCACCCCCACGACCCCGACATCCAATCCCTGCTGCGCATCTGCAACGCACACAATGTGCCGCTGGCCACCAACCCCGCCACGGCGCTCTACATCATCTCGCCGCAAGCGCTGTAGCAAAACGCCACACGCCCTCGACCGTGTAGACGTCTTTCTCAATCGCGCCCATGCCCAACCGATACGGCCCGGGACAGATGCTGTTGACCAGCCAAGCGCCTTGCGCACAGCTGTGTCTATTACAACACTGAAACAAATCTGTAAAACGTGGCCCAATTCAGGTAAAACTAGACGCGAATCATAGGAGTGTTAGGCAATGTCTAATATTTTGGTTATCGGGGCGGGCCTGACCGGTTTGATGGCTGCGCACGCCCTTGTACAACAAGGCCACCGTGTGACGGTGGTCGATAAAGGGCGCAGCGTGGGCGGACGTCTGGCCACCCGTCGCATCGGCAGCGGCCATGCCGACCACGGCGCACAGTTCTTCACCGTGCGTGAAGCAGCTTTCGAGGCCCATGTGCAGGACTGGCTGGCCGACGGCGTGGTCTATGAATGGACGCGCGGGTGGAGCAGCGGGCCGGGCACCAACAGCAAGTCAGACGGGCATCCGCGCTATGCCGTGCGCGGGGGGATGAACGCCCTTGCCGTCCACCTAGAGCGCACCCTGCCGCGCGATCGGGCTGTGGTGCACGTCAATACCAAGGTGACCGCCGTGAAGGCCCAAGACGCGGGCTGGCGCATCGAAACCGACGACGAACAGCTCTTTGAAGCCGACGGCCTGCTGATGACCCCTCCTGTGCCGCAGTCGCTGGCGCTGCTGGATGCCGGCGGCGTCACGTTGGCCGAAGCCGATCGCGCCGCGCTCGACCGCATCCTGTATGACCCATGCCTGTGCGGCCTGATTGTGCTGGATCGGTCGGCACTGCTGCCCGAGCCGGGCGCGGTGCAGCGCCCCAACTATTGGGTCTCGTGGATTGCCGATAACCAGCGCAAAGGCGTGAGCGCCGTCCCCCTGCTGACCCTGCACGCCGACGCTGCCTATTCTGCGGCCAAGTACAACGCACCCGATGACGAAATCCTCAGCGACCTCGAGCCAATCTGGCGCGCCTATGCCCCAGATGCCGTGGTCATCGAGGCGCAGGTCAAGCGCTGGCGCTACAGTCAGCCCGCCGTGATGCACCCCACGCCCACCCTGATTGCTGCCGGCCTGCCGTTTTTGGCCTTTGCGGGGGATGCGTTTGGGGAGCGCTCGCGAATCGAAGGGGCGGCGCTGTCTGGGTTGGCCGCCGCAGCGGCTTATACCTCTACAGTGAGATAAGCCGGACAGGAGACAGATGCGCCATGCGCTGCTGCTGATGGTATTGGGTTGGGGGCTGTTGACGGCCTGTGCCCCAGCGCCCCCGCCCACGCTGATTCTGGCAGCCTTTGAGGTGGAATTGCAGCCGCTGCGCGCCGCCCTGACCGGTGTACGCACCCTGCCGCTGCCCGCGCCGCTTGGTGAGGGCACAGCAGGCCTATTAGATGGGCATCCGGTGGTGCTGGTCACCACCGGCGCGGGCATGGTAAACGCCGCCATGCACGCACAGGCCGCCATCGGCGCGCTGCACCCCGCCCGCGTGGTGATGCTGGGTACTGCCGGCGCACTTGACCCGTCCCTGCCGGTCGGGGCGGTGGTTGTGCCGGCGGCATGGGTTCATCATGGGATGGGGCGGTTGGATGCCAGTGGCTTTGCACCGGTTGCACAGGCCGGGCCATATGCGGTGGACATGCGGCTGCTGGACACCGCCGCACAGCTCAACGGCGTGCTGGTGGGTGGGGTGGGCGCAAGTGGTGATGTGTTCGTGGCCGACCCCGACGCCCGTGATGCGCTGGCACAACGCACCGGCGCGCGCATTGTCGACATGGAGACGGCGGCAGTGGCACAGGTCAGCGCCCGCCACAACCTGCCGTTCATTGGGGTGCGGGCGGTCTCGGATGATGCCGCCGGCGGCGCATCAGATGCGGCGGCACTGGCCGATGGGGTGCAGCGGGCCGCGCAAGCCGCATGTGATGCCGTACGCGCGCTGCTGACCGCCCATCCCCCAAACTAACCGGCTTTATTCTGGTATCACCGCCAGCACCGGCAGCGCCAGCGCATCAAGGTCGGCACGGCGGCGCAGCACCGCGCTCTCGATAAACTCTACCCCAAACGCGGCGGCAATCCCCAGCAGCACCCCCAGCAAAAAGGCCGCAACGGTATTCAGCACGGGCTGCGGCGAAATCTGCTGCACTGCCGGCACATCGGGCAGCAAGGCCAGCACGCGGTCTTCGCGCGCGGCGGCCTGATTTTGCTGATTGCGATACTCCACCAGCGCAGCGCCCCATGCCCGCGCCACCGCCTGCGCCGTATCCACATCTTCCAAATCGACATCAATCTGAATCACCATGCGCAGCGTATCGGGCGCGATGGTTTTGCGCTCGGTCAGCTGCTGCGGGGTATAAGTCAGCTGCAAGTCGTCGATGATTTTGGCCGCGATTTGCGAGCTGTCTAGATAGACCACCATCGGGTTGAGCAGCAAGCGGCTGGCCTCGGTCAGGCCAAAGTCAGAGCGCGACGGCTGAATCAGCACCAGCTGCGTGGCACGATAGACCGGCGTTTGCAACCGCGACAGCACATACGCGCTGCCCGCGGCAATCAACGCCAGTGCCGCCACCAACCACCACCGCCGAACCACCACCATCACCGCATCGCGCAGCGTCATACAACCCCCTCACTTCAGCTCAAACCAAGCGTGAGCGCTAAAATCGATAGGCCCGATGAGTTTAGGCCAAAGCGCCGCGCTTGTATACCGCCGATTGGCCAGCGCAGGGGGCACAACCACACCCCTTAATCCGACACATGCGTCATCTTAAGACACAAGATAATAAGGGGTAAAATAGTACCATTTATCAATTACCTGCACTTCAGAAGCCGGTGCAAAAAAATATTTTCCTTTATCCTGTAAACGTTACTGTAATGCTGTCATATGGGCCGCATCCTCACCTCAAAAAAAACCTCTCTTCCCTCCATCTGGCCCAAACCATCCCCTTCCCAGCCCTATTGTGCCCTCGAATATATGGGAAGACAGCAGCCCCTAGTCAGGCATAGTAACTGCACTCGTCAGTGGTAATACATGAGATAAAACAAAATATGGAGAACGTCAGACCATGATCAAAAACGCATGGCCCATAGTTCGTGCTGGCTTGCTGCTTGCCATACTGGGTGCACTGTCTATCATTGTTGGGGCGCAAGGGCGCTCACCAGAGCCGGTCGTCCCCCTGCCAAACTTGGAAGGCGAGGTGCAGCGCCTGTCTGCCGAGTACCTCGCCAGCCTCCCACTCGTTGAGGCCACCCGTGAAGAAGCCGACGGCGCACTGCCCCTGCCGCCACCGGCGGGCAGCGTCGTCCCGCCGCCCGAGGCCTTTGACCTTGATGCGCGCCTCAGCCTGCCCGACCGCGCTACCCGCGCCACCACCTTCACGCTCACCTACTTTGGCGACACACAAGCCAACGACATCAGCCCGGGGGATGGGATTTGTGCCGACATGTTTGGCATGTGCGGCCTGCGCACCGCCATCCAAGAGGCCAACGCCCTGCCCGGCCTCGACGTCATCTTGATACCGGCGGTACAAATCACGCTTAATACCAGCGGAGCGGAGGAAGATGCCGCCGCAAGCGGCGACCTCGACATCACCGACAGCCTGATCATCCGTGGTGTCGGCGCCAAACAGAGCATCATCTTTGGCAACCGTGCCATCACCAATGACCGCGTCTTCCATGTGTACCAAACCAGCCCCACTGCATACATCACCCTAGACCTGATTGATTTGTCCATTTATGGCGGGCAAATCAGCGGCAGCAGCGGCGGCGGCCTGTTCGTTCGGTGCGGCGCGGATGTGGTCGTCCGGCGTGTCAACGTGTTTGACAACATCGCGTCATTCGGCGGCGGCATCGCCGCCAGCGGATCAGGGTGCTCGACATCGTTCTTCCCCCGCCTAACCGTGTACGAATCGGCGGTCTTCCGCAACACCAACAACAGCAATCTGGCGGGCGGCGGCATCGAGTCATTCGGCGGCGGCCGGTTTAACCTGATCAACTCGACCGTGGCCCTCAATGTCAACCAGACCCTCAGCACCAGTGCTGGCGCTGGCGTATATATTTCTTCCAACGTCAACAGCTTTGCCAACATCATCAACAGCACCATCATCGACAACACCATGCCCGCCGTCACTTCAGGGACGCCGGGGGTGGGGATTTACATCGGCAGCACCTCCACCACCACGCTAACCGACTCGATCGTGGCCTTTAATACCTTCAATGGCGGCACGGGCATCTCCAACTGCGCCGGCGGCGGCGGAACGAGCGCAGGGGGCAACGCCTACAGCAATTCCGCCGGATGCCCGCTGACCTCCAACGACATCACTTCATCGGCTTTCTCGCTGGTCGATCCTATATTTTTCAACTCCCCGGGCCAAACCCCGACAGGTTTCATCTCGTCTACCTCTGCGGCGCGGGCCAGTGGCAAAACGTGCACCCTGCCCACCGACCAACGCGGCATCGAACGCCCCGTGCGCGATTGCAGCAGCGGCGCGTTCCAATACGTTTCGTTCGTCAACGAACCCCCGCAAGAGTTCACCCTGTTGTCGCCAGCCATCGTTTACAGCCGCATTGTGAGCGAATTCAAGTGGATACAGCCCAGAACCGTCGTCAACACCTATCTGGTGATTGTGCGCGACGTGAATGGGGTCGAGCTGTTCCGCGTGGCTGGTCTAACCCCGGGTGCAGACGCCGACCTGCTGACCTGCGCCACGATCGGCGACAACGATACCCTCGAAAACGTCTACCAAAACATCTGCACCCTCACGCTGACCCGCGCCCAATGGCGTCGCTTCTTGCCCTATGACACCTATGAGTGGGAAGTACGCGCCATCGGCAGTGAAGGCACAACCGCCGTGCGCACCAACTTCTTGCTGACTCCCACCGTCCCCAACTACCTCTTCAACGGCGGGTTCGAAAACGACCTAGACTCCAACAACGTCCCCGACGGGTGGACGGCAGCACGCCGCAAGCAGGACGCGCGCGTCTGCAACACTATCGATACCACCGTCTCGTTCAGTGGGACGTGTGCCTATCAGCTGGTGGGTGAGGCCAACAAAAACAGCCTGCTGCGCCAGACTTACAACCAGATCGTTACGCCCGAAACAGTCTTTGTGGTGGGCGGGTTCAGCCGCAGCATCGGCAAAGCCAGCGGCGCCACCGTCACCATCCAAATCGGCTACAGCGACGGCTCGGTGCAAACCAAGGTCATCACGCTGCGCCGCTCGCCGGCCTATCAGCCGCTGACGTTCTCGAACCCCAACCCGACCCTGCGAGTCACCCGCAGCGGGGCAACCAGCTTTGCCGTGCTCATCAAAAACACCGGCACTGCTGGGCGCTTCCTGATTGATGACTTCACGCTCGGCATCCTCACGCCCTAAGTGAAACACCCCCACCCCTCTCCTGACATGAGCATGAGAGAGGGGCGGGGGTATCGCAAGCCTTACAAAACTACCACCCGCCCCCACCCCAAATACCACTTTAGGCAGATTACACCGTTCGACGGCAGGCGTACCATAGGGCTATCATCAACACACACGGAGTATCCATCTGATGAAAGCCTTCTTTGACAAGCTGGAACGTGCCGCCGGTCGCATGGTCGAGCAGCTGGACGCCCAAACCCAAGACACCACCGTGCGCGTGCTGACCGGTGAGGTCCTTACCCATGGCAGCAGCCCCCGCCACGCCGATGCACCGCCGGCAGCGGTCGAACAGCCCGCCATCACCCCACCGATGCCGCACCCCGAGCCGGTCATCCCACGCCAGCATGATGCACCATCCCCATCCTATACCCCGGCCACCGGCACGCCGGCCATCGCCTAAAACATCCGACCTTACACCTTCAGCCAATCATCCCGCCCGACCCCCGAGCGGGATTTTTGCTGTTAAGGGAAGCGCATCCCGCAACGCGGCGCGAATAACACGTTGTGTCAATACGCTGTCAATGACCTCGAACAACTCTCCGACAAAAAAAAGACCGACAGAGTCGGGGCGGTGCGCTACACTGCATTCTAAGACTAACGTGCTTATCTGAGATGAGGGTCTGCCCGATGCACGCCCCGAATACCCAAACCCCTTATTCCCCCCGTGAACGCGGCCAAGCGCTGGTCGAATATGCACTGATTCTGGCGCTGGTAGCCGTGACCTTTGGCATCGGTCTGGCAGCTGCCGGATCTGCTGCCGGCGATGTGTTTAACCGCATTGTCGGCGACGTGCTGCGCCAAACCCAGATTGCCGACGTGGACGCGCCGGGCAAGGACGACTTCTGGGAGACGGTGACCAACGTCTATCTGTTCACCCCCGCCAGCGGCAGCGGCCTTGCCACCAACACCTCAGCCCCGCCCACCGCGGTCGGGACGGCAGGCCCAAGCCCGACCTTCACCCACACCTATACCCACACCCCGCCGACCCCGTCTGCCACGCCCACGCCCACCCGCACACCGGTTGACCAGCAGAAAAACGCGCCGTTTAAGGACACCGTGGACGAGTTCCTTGGCAACAAGGCCGGCTGGTGGCGCATCGACAACAACGTCATCCTGCGCGGCACGCCGTGGACGATGCGCCTGTTTGGCAACACCACCCTCGGCGGCACCGCAGACCACATCGTCCCGGGCCTGATGGAAGTAGACCTGAACGGCGCGTTCTACAGCAATTATCCGACAGGCTCGCCGGGCCAGAACTTCTCGGCCCGCCTTGAGCGCAAGATTCAAGTGCCCGCCGCCCTGCCAGAGCGCGCCTTCAGCATCCGCATCCTTGCCGATGACGGGGTGCGTTTGTTCGTCAACGGCGCACCGGTCACTCTGCGCGATGTCAACGGCTCGACCAACTCGTGGACGACGCAGGGCGCGCCAGTGTTGTGGACGGCCAACGTCACCCTGCCCAGCGGGGAGCACGACCTGCGTGTGGAGTATTACAACACCAGCGGCACAGCCCGCCTGAAGATTAATGTCACCGGCAGCGGCGCCAACCCCGATGACCGTCCGGTCACCGCCGGTCAGCCCTATTCGTGCAATTGGGGCTTTTTGGAAAACGCCAACAACGCCAACACCGAGTCGAACGTGTTCGACGACTATGTGGACGGCGTGTCTTCGCCCAACACCATCTGCTATCTGGAATGGCGCGGCGCGGTGCTCATCCCCAGCAGCATGACCCGCCCAGAGTTGGTGTTCTGGGACATCTGGGACTTGCCCACCGGCTCGGAAGTGTGGGTGGAAGTGGCCGAATACATCCCCGTTGACGCCACCGCCACCATCAAGACCGCCAACCGCGCCGCCATGACATGGCAGCGGGTCAACCTGAGCCATACCACCGGCGGCACAGCCAACTACAACTGGACGCGCAACGTCATCGACCTCAACCCGCTGATGACCGGCTTTGTCAGCTCGTCGCCCAAGTGGATGGCCTTCCGCTTTGTGATGCGCACCGGCACGGTTAACAGCACCACCAAGTGGCACATCGACGACATCGAAATCCGCGATGGCACCAGCACTACCATCACCGCCAACCGCATCTGGACGCTGGACGACGACGGCCAAAAGGCCGACTTCATCACCACCGGCGGGCGCAGCAACCCGGGCGTGGACAGCGGCTGGAACTTGGTCAGCAACAACCGCTTTGGCACCACCGGCAAGGCATGGCACGACAGCGTCAACCCGCTGAGCGATGACCCGAACTTCGTCGCCGGCTATGGGCCGACCGGTAACGCCGGCTATACCCCCTATAAACGCCACACCGACTCGCCCAACAGCGACCTGCAAAACAACGTGCGCATCCACGCGCTGGAGTTCAACGGCTTTATCGACCTCGCCAACGTGCCCAACCCCGACCTTGGGGGCAACACGGGCGCGCCAGTGCTCAGCTTCTATCACGCCTTTGACGTTGGCGCACGCACCGGCCTACAGGTGCAGTACACCACCGACGCCTACAGCGTCAGCCCGGCCAACTGGCAGACCCTGCCCGGCGGCAACATCCGCGCCATCACCCTCACCAACACCGCCACCAGCCTGACGCTGCAAGAATACGTCGTACCGCTGTCTGGCCTGCCCGGCAACCCTCCCCAAATCCGCATCCGCTTTGCCATGCTGGTGCACGTCAACGCCGGCCTGCGTGACGGGTGGTGGATTGACCAGATCCGCCTTGGCCGCGCCGAAGAAAACAAGTGGCTGAACTACCCGTTCTTCGACAACGCCCAAGGCAATGGACGCCAGCTGTTCTGGTCTTATAGCGGCTTGTGGGCGCCGACCACCGTGCGCGGCTATCCGGGCCTCGTCCCGCAGCTGGGCGTAACCGCCGCCTCGTATTCGACCTCGCCGTTTAACAACTACGCCAATGGCCAGACCACCTATCTGACCATGCGCTGGCCGATCGACCTGTATAACGACACCCCCAACAAGCGCGTCATCGAAGACGACAGCGGCAACATCCTGCCGGCCAACTCGCGCGCCGCGCCAGCCGTCAATCCAGAACTCACCTTCTACTTCTGGCGCGGGCTAAACACCACCGACGACTTCCGCGTGGAATGGAAGCGCGCCAGCGAAGCCGATACCGCATGGCGTCCGCTGTGGCTCTACCGTTATGGCATGACCACCAACCCCAGCAGCACCAACGCCCGCACCGCCATCAATGAATCGTGGGAGTATGCCCGCGTCAGCCTCTACCCCATCCTGCGCCAGATTGCGCTGGACGGCGGCGGCGCGCCGGGCGTGGGCACAGGCGCGGCCCTTGTGGATGACGACATCGTGCTGCGCTTTGGCCTGCGTGCCGACGGCAGCAGCAACTCGTTCGGCGTGTTCGTCGATGACATCCGCATCGCCGAGCGCAACGAGCAGGTGCTGAAACTGTGGCCGTCCAGCGAAAGCCGCGTCAACCCGGTTGGCGGTGCGCCGCTGGGCGTGGGCACGGGGGCGAGCTTTGCCGCCGACCCCGACCTCGTCAGCACCGGCCAGAGCTGGCGCGATGTCTTCCGCCTGAGCGGCGACTGGAACATCGTCAGCTATGCCGCCCAAAACGGTACACTCAGCTTCCACGACAGCCCGATCGGCGACCAGAACCGCGCCCCAACCGGCTTCTATGACCACACCGTGTGGGCCACCGACTTTGGCGCAAATGAATGGCGCACCCGTCACCGCACCTTCTCGACCATCGAGCTAGAGCCGATTATCGACCTGCGCGGCGTGACCGGCGAAGACGAAGCCCCGATGCTCAGCTTCTGGACGCGCTATCACCTTGGCCAGAGCGACTATGCGATGGTGCAAATCTCGGTGGAAGACAACCGCACCGCCGCCCTGATTGACGGCAGCATGAACGCCCGCTGCGCCAGCCTTGGCATCGGCCTGCTGCAATGCTATGAGCAAGAACGCGGCTGGTCGGCATGGCAGACGGTATGGACGCGCGGCAACACCAGTGGCCCCGAAAACCTGTATGCATGGCAGCGTATGCTGGTTGACCTGACGCCCTATGCCTATCTGCGCAACAGCAACACCGAAGGCAAGCGCATCCGCATCCGCTTTGTATACGACGCCTACTACAACTCGAGCAATCGCGACGGCTGGTACATCGACAACATCCGCCTAGAGCACCGCCTGCCCTATTCGCTCACCACCAAGATCGCACTCAGCGGCTTCAACGACTACTCCAACAACCTCAGCAACTGGATTGCCGAAGGCCTGTGGGGTCTGGACATGTCGATTTATCAGGGCGGCGGCGGCGGGCCGGTCTCGCTGGGCGTGTGGGACGTGAAATGGTGGGACTGCAACACCTGCGCCAGCCTATCGGGCGACGGGGTCTTCCGCAACGGCGTCAACGTGTTCTTGCAAAACCCGACACCCGTCAACGGCACACACCAGCGCAGCGTGCTCAATATCAACTACCCGTTCTACGGCGGCACTCCCATCACCGGATGGAGCAGAACCGACCGCCTCGTCATGCGCGCAGTGCTTGATACCCCCGTGGTTGGTGATGCCGGCTTCCCATCAGGCGTGCGCAGCTTTACCACCCTGGCCGACGACGGTGTACGCCTAAAGGTCGAAGAGCTGGTCGGCGGCGTGCCGGTGGCAGCCACGCCAGCGTGGAACGTCATCAACCGCTGGACGGACAGCTCGGCGGTCAATGACCAGGGCACGTTCAACTTCCAGTTCGGTCGGCGCTATCGCATCACGCTGGAATACTTCGAAAACACCGGTAACGGCATCATCACCCTCACCATCACCGACGGGCGCTTCTCCTTCAGCGACAGCCCCAAGCCGACCGCCGGCCTCGTGCCCGACGTCCGCCCGCTGCCCTATGCCAACAGCTCGCTGATTTTGCGCAACGTGCTCGACCTCTATGACATGCCAGAGCCGTCGATGGTGGTGATGGAATACCAGACCAAGTACCGCCTCGACTCCGCCTCGACCGCACGTCTCGAAGTCAGCACCGACGGCGGCTTCAACTGGACGCAAGACAACTTGCAGCAGGCCGCGCCGCCCGCCTTCAGCGCCTTCAGCTTCTCGTTCAGCAGCCCCAACATCAGTAACTCCACCACCGGCCTCAACAACCCAGCCACCGACGCATGGCAGGTGCGCACCAACAACCTGACGGCCTACAAGAACAACTACGTCATCATCCGCTTCCGCCTTGACCGCCTCAGCACCAACTGCGTGCGGCCAGACAACTGCAACGGCAGCAACGCCTACTACAACCCGTCACTGGCCCTCACCGATGGCTACTACAGTGGGTGGTGGATTACCCCCGTTCGCATCCAGAAAGTCCCCTAATCGCCCGCCAACCCCCTCTCAGCCGAGAGGGGGTTTTTTGTGCCTGTGCCCCGCGCGACTTCCCTACGCCCGATCATCGGTGCTGCCGGCAAGAGGCGGGGCTGTGCTACAATGCCGGTGTTTCCGTCCCAAGCCAGACAGGTACAAACCGCTATGCGCAGTGTCCCCGGTTGGTTGTTTTTGCTCATCATCGGCGCGGCGGTGATCTCCACCGTGACTTGCGCCGTGGTCGGTTATGGTGTGGCCCAGCAGGTGGCACTCGATGCCGCCGCTGCCGGCGTCGATACCGCCATGATTTCGTTCGACCTGTTCCAGCAGCAGCAGCCCACCCGCACCCCATCCCCCACACCGACCATTACCCCGTCGCCCACGCCCTCAGCGACGCCAGAACCCGGCATCACCTATACCCCAGAGCCGACCGGCACGCCCGACCCGCTGGCCGACATCCCAGAGCTGGCCGACCCCTCGCGCCGCACCATCCTGCTGATGGGCATCGACGAGCGCACCGGCTTCACCGACGAGCGCGCCTATCGCTCTGACACGCTGATGCTGGTGCACATCGACCCGATCCGCAAGCGCGTTGGCATCCTGTCCATCCCGCGCGATATGTATGTCAGCATCCCGGGCTTTGCCCAAAATCAGCGCATCAACACCGCCAATTATCTGGGCGACCTCAACGATTATCCCGGCGGGGGAGGGCCGGCACTGGCCGCCGAGACCATCCGCCAGACCTTTGGCATCCGCGTCGATAACTACGTCCGCATCAATTTCGACGTGTTTACCGTGCTGGTTGATACCCTTGCGCCCAACGGCATTGAGGTCTGCCCAACCACCGTCATCGACGACCCCAAGTATCCCGATGAAGGCTTTGGCATCCGCCCCATCCGCTTTGAACCCGGCTGTCAGCGCCTCAACTCTGAGCGCCTGCTGCAATATGCCCGCACCCGCGCCACGCAGGGCGGCGACTTTGACCGCGCTCGCCGCCAGCAAGAAGTGCTGAAGTCGGCACAGGCCGAGTTCCTCAGCCTTGGCGGCATCGTCAACTTCGTCGGGCAGATTCCCACCGTCTACAACGCGCTGGCCGACAGCATCAAGACCGACCTGACGCTAGACGAGCTGATTGGTCTGGCACGTCTTGCCGGCGAAATCCCGCGCGAAAACATCACCACCGGCGTCATTGACAACCGCTATGTCACACTGGCTGTTGACCCCACCGGCGCAGACGTGCTCGTCCCCAACATCGGGGCAATCCGCGGGCTGATTCAAGAGATTTTTAACCCTCAGCCACCCAAAACACTGGCCGAGCTGCGCACACTGGCCGAGCAAGAACAAGCCACCATCGCGGTCTATAACAGCACCAGCATCGGCGGCCTCGCCAGCCAAACCCGCGACTGGCTGGCCAGTCAGCAAGTGCAGGTGGCCAGCGTGGGCAACATGCCCACCCCCGACGAAGGCGTGCTGCGCATCCGCGACTACACCGGCAAGCGCTGGACAGCACGCTACCTCGCCGCGCTGATGGGCCTGCCCGAAGAACGCATCGAAGTGGGCACGGATGGGCTGGTATCGCAGGACATCCTGATTGTGGTCGGCACAGACGTCCAGCCCCTGCTAGCGCCGCCCGCCCCCTAAACCTAAGCAAGATTTCCCTCGCCCCCGCAAGAAAGACACGCCTTGCGGGGGCACACGCCCCCACACTCCACACAAACCCTTAAGATTCCTGCTGCTGACAAGCGCCCCACAGATTGCTATACTACTTTTTATGCGATTTCTGTAGGTTTATGCAGGTTTTCACCCATGAGTCTCTCTGCCAACCCGCTCGACCACGCCGCTGCGCCGGCGCAGCCCGCCGCCGAGGCCCAACAGGCCGCCGTGCGCAGTGCCGAAAACACCTTCATGATGTCGATGATGTGGGCTGGAGTGCGCTGCATCCTCGAATACGTGGTGCTGCCGTTTGCCCTGCCGCTGCTGGGCCTGACAGGCCGCTTTGGCGCCCCGATTGTGCTGGTGCTGAACCTGATTGCGCTGGTCACGCTGGTGAGCAGTGTACGCAAGTTTTATGCGGTCAACTACCGCAACAAACACGCCTATCTGGCGGTCTCGCTGGTGGCCGGCGTCATCATCATCGTGTTTATCGTGCAGAGCGCCCTCATCCTGCTGAGCTAACAGCAGGGCAGATTTACCCCGCTGTCACAGAGTCATTCCTGATTGTTGCGCCGCGTGACCGACGAGGTCGCGTCGATGTCCCATGCGCCTCTGGCGTTGCCGCGCAGGTCGCAGTCTTCCACCGTGCCCAGCCCTTTGGTGTGCGACCAAACCGCCTCATAACCGTTCTTGGTGATGGTGCAGCGCCGAATGGTCGGGTTGCCCCCCTCGCGGATTTCAAAGCCCGACTTGGCATTGCCGATAATCCGGCAGCCTTCAATCAGGCCGAGGCCGTTCTCGTTGACAAACACCCCACTGCCTTTACCATCGCGAAAGGTGGTGTTGCGGATGGTCGGGTTGCTGCCGGTCTTAATCTGGATGCCAGACAGCGTATTGCCATACACTTCGCTGTCCTCAATCAGGCCGCGCGCGTTGTCATTGGCAAACAGCCCCGACCCCTTGCCGTCACGCATCACACAGCGCCGGATGGTCGGGCTGCTGCCGCTCTTGATTTCGACGCCGGCTAGGGTATTGCCATACACTTGGCAGTCCTCAATCGTGCCAAACGCCTCATCATTGATGAAAAACCCGCCTTCTTTGCCATCAAACAGGTGGCAGCGGCGCACGGTCGGGTTGGCGCCGGCTTTTATCTGCATACCCGCCAGCGCGTTGCCATGAATCTGGCAGTCCTCAATCAGGCCAAAGCCGTTTTTGTGGATATACACGCCGCCGGCCTTGCCACTGTGGATGTTGCAGCGGCGCACCGTGGGGGCGGCCTCTTCGCGGATTTCGATGCCGGCCAGCTTGTTGCCATAAATCTGGCAGTCCTCCACTGTGCCGCCGCCCTTTTCATAGAAGAACAGGCCGGTTTGGTTGCCGTCATGAATCACGCAGTCAAGGATATAGGGGCGCGCGCTCACGTTGTGCACCCCGATACACGCGCTGGAATCGCACGTCACATCGCACCCGCGCAAGATTAAGCGCCCCTTGGGGATGTCGATGGCATAGCAGTTGACCCCTTTTGCCCCCGCCGTACAGCGGATGCCAAGGCCGCTGACCGTGGCCTCGTCGGTGTCCATCACAAGGCAGTTGGTGGTGTCAGATTCGAGGATGACCTGCTGTGTGCCGCCCTGCCCCTCAATCGTGACCGGCTTGGTCAGGCGCACCGTCTCGTGATAGGTGCCCGGGCGCACCGTGATGCGCGCGCCGGCAGGGGCGGCTTGCAGCGCGCTGTTGATGCTGGTAAAGCTGCCGCTGCCGCGCACATCCACCACCAGCTCGGCCGTATACGGGCTGATGGGCGGCTTGGCGCTGCCGGGCACGCCGGCCAGCACATTATCGATGGCGGCCATGCGGCGCGCCACCTCGGCCTGCTCGTTGGCCGGCGTGGCATTGATGGTGACATACGACGGCGGCTTCAGATAGCGCGTGCGCAGCATCTCCATGGCCGCATCAAAGAAAAAATGCGGGGCAGGCAGTGGGTTTTTGCGGCTGACCACCTCGCGCAGGGCCTGCGGCAGGTGCTGCATCTCGTTCATAAAGTCTGCGCCTTCGTCCACCACCGGCACGATGTTGCGCTCCAGCCGCACCGCCTCTTGGATTTCGCGCAGCACCCAGTCGCCCGGGTTGACACAGCGCGCCAGCGACCCATTGGCCAGCAGCAGCACAAAATGTGCCCGCGCGCCAATCTGGTTGAGGATGATCCGGTCAAAGTCCCCGCTGTCGATGGTGTTGACATCCAAAAACACATCGTATCCGTGGCCAATCAGATACTGAAAGATGGAGCGGGCAAAATGTCTGCTGTAATCACGTCGATAGGAGATGAAGACTGATTTTTGTTCCATGATCATCTTTCGCAGTTGTGATGGACGGGGAGTATGGTCTGATTATAACGCACTGTCTGGCACACTCTAACACATCTGCCGACACTGCCCACCGCACTGCCCACCGCCATCAATAGGCCCATGACAAGCACGGGGTCATCCCCCATAATAAACACCAATCCGAAGACATCACCCCCGCAAGGCAAACAAACCCTATGCTAGACAAATTGGCGGACATCGAACACCGCTACGAAGAACTCGAACGCCTGATGGCTGACCCGACTGTGACCTCGGACGCCGAAAAACTGGTGGAATACTCCAAAGAACACGCCAGCCTCAGCGAAATCGTGGACGTGTTCCGCACCTATAAGCTCAAGCTCGACCAGCTCAATCAGGCCAAGCAAATCCTGTATGACGAGAACGACCCCGACCTGCGCGAGATGGCCAAGCTGGACGTGGACGAACTGAGCGAGACCATCCCCGCGCTGGAAGAGCAGCTCAAGAACCTGCTGCTGCCCAAAGACCCGCGCGACGACAAAAACGTCATCATGGAAATCCGCGCCGGCACAGGCGGCGAAGAGGCCGCCCTGTTCGCCGCCGACCTGTTCCGCATGTATACCCGCTATGCCGAGGCGCGCCGCTGGAAAGTCAACGTCAGCAGCGAGAACGAAACCGGCAACGGCGGCTATAAAAGCCTGATTATGGACATCAAAGGCAAGGGCGCGTACAGCCGCCTCAAGTGGGAGTCGGGGGTGCACCGCGTGCAGCGCGTGCCCGCCACCGAGGCGCAGGGCCGCATCCACACCAGCACCGCCACGGTGGCCGTGCTGGCCGAGCTGGACGATGTGGACGTGCAGCTGAACATGAACGATGTGCGTGTGGACGTGTTTCGCAGTCAGGGCGCGGGCGGCCAATCGGTCAACACCACCGACTCGGCCGTGCGCATGACGCACATCCCCACCGGCATCGTGGTGGAATGTCAGGACGAGCGCAGTCAGCTGCAAAACCGCATCCGTGCCAAGCAAATCCTGCTCAATCGCCTATATGAGATTGAAGCCGAAAAACAACGCGCCGAGCGCGAGGCCGAACGCCGTGGACAAGTCGGCAGCGGCGAACGCAGCGAGAAAATCCGCACCTATAACTGGCCGCAAAGCCGCGTCACCGATCACCGCATCGGCATGAGCATCTACAACCTGCAAGCCGTGATTGACGGGGATTTAGACCCGTTTATCGATGAACTCGCCACCCGCGCACAAGCCGATAAACTCTCGGCAGGCGACGGCGGCGAGGATGAGGAATAAAACCAACATGGATGACTACGACTCGATTTTTGAAGACGTGCCAGAAGGGCACAAATCTGGCGTGGTGGCGGTGGTGGGGCGGCCCAACGTGGGCAAATCCACCCTGATTAACGCCATCCTTGGCCAAAAGGTTGCGGCGGTCTCGCCCAAACCCCAAACCACCCGCAAGCAGCAGCTGGGCATCTATACCGAACCGCTGGCGCAAGTGCTGTTCGTCGATACCCCCGGCATCCACCTGCCCAAGCACCGTCTTGGCGAATACATGGTCGAGATGGCCCAGCGCGCCCTGCGCGATGCCGATGTGGTGCTGTGGCTGGTGGATGCCAGCGAAGCCCCCGGCAAAGGCGAGCAAGCCATCGCCGAGACGCTGAAGGCTGCCGGCAAACCGGTGGTGCTGGCGCTGAACAAAATCGACCTCGTCCCCGCGCAGGCCGAGCTGACCGCACACATCGCCCTGATTGAGCATGTCGAGCTGCACCGCCTGAGCGCCGCCAACGGCAGCGGAGTCAAAGCACTGGTGGCCGCCCTGATCGCGCGGATGCCAGAAGGCCCACGCTACTTCCCCGAAGATCAGCTGAGCGAAATCAACCTGCGCACCATCGCCGCCGAGACCATCCGCGAGAAAATCCTGCGCAACACCGACGAAGAAGTGCCCCATGCCTGCGCGGTCGAAATCGTCGATTACAAAGAGCGCGAGGACGGCGTGCACTACATCAACGCCATGATTTACGTCGAGCGGCCCAATCAGCGCGGCATCCTGATTGGCAAAGACGGTGCGATGATTAAGCGCATCGGCACAGAGGCCCGCCTCGACATCAGCGCACAAGTCGAAGCGCCGGTCTATCTGGAACTGCATGTCAGTGTGCTGAAGAACTGGCGCAGCGACCCGCGCCTGATGCAGCGCCTCGGCTTCCGCACCCCGCGCGAAGACGAGCGCTAATCCCACCCATTTTCTGCCCATATTCGCCGCCACCGGAGACCTCATCATGACCGCCAACCGTGTTCAGCCCCGCCTGCCCAAAGGTATGCGCGACTTTCTGCCCGCCGAGATGATTAAGCGCGATTATGTGTTTGGCATCGTGCGCGAGGTGTTCCATCTCTATGGTTTCGAGCCGCTCTCGACGCCGGTGATGGAACTGCGCGAAACCCTGATGGGCAAATACGGCGAAGACGCCGAAAAACTGATTTATAACGCCGCGCACGGCGGCGGCAAAGAAGAGCTGGCCCTGCGCTACGACCTGACCGTACCGCTGGCGCGCGTGGTCGGGATGCACGAAAACGAGCTGACCTTCCCCTTCAAACGCTATCAGCTGGCCCCGGTGTGGCGCGGCGAACGCCCCCAGCGTGGCCGCTACCGTGAGTTCTATCAGTGCGACGTGGACATCGTGGGCGTGCCCGACATGAGCGCCGATGCCGAAGTGGTCGGCGTGGTGGTCACCGCCCTGCGGCGGCTGGGCTTCACCGGCTTTCAGGTCAAAATCAACAACCGCAAGCTGCTGACCGCCATCGGCATGTTTGCTGGGGTAGAGGGCCAGCAGCTGGCCGACCTCTACCGCAGCGTGGACAAGTTCGACAAAATCGGCGCAGACGGCGTGCGTGACGAGATGGTGCAGCGCGGCGTGGATGCTGCAGCAGTTGACCGCATCATGAGCCTGCTGGTGCACACCGACCCCACCGCCGACAAACTCGGCATTATCGAAGATGCCATGGGTCACCTGCCGCAGGCGGTCGAAGGCCTCAACGAGCTGCGCCAGTTGGCCGATCACCTCGACAGCGCCGGCGTGCCGCGCCAAAACCTCGATTACGACTTCACCATGGTGCGCGGCCTCAGCTACTACACCGGCCCAATCTTCGAGACGGTCATCACACAGGCCAACATGGGCAGCGTCAGCGGCGGCGGGCGCTATGACGGGCTGATTGGCCTGTTCCGCAAAGACAGCCTGCCGACCACCGGCGTCAGCCTTGGCATCGAGCGCTTGATTGACGTGATGGACGAGCTGAACATGTACCCATCCTCGGTCAGCGGCACGGTGGTCGAGGCCTATGTCACGGTCTTTAGCCCCGAAACGCGCGCCGATGCCACCGCCGTCGCCGCCGAGCTGCGTGCCGCCGGCATCCGCACCGAGCTGGCGCTTCAGGACAAAAAGCTGGGCCAGCAGTTTGGCCTTGCCGATAAGCGCGGTGTGCCGCTGGTGGTCATCGCCGGCCCAGAAGAGTTGAGCACCGGCACGGTCAAGCTCAAGCGCCTGCGCGACGCCTACGAAATCAGCGTGCCGCGCGCCGACCTCGCCACGCACGTCCGCGCCCTGCTGGCCTAGCCCCCCGCAAAGGACTGTCATGCTCCCCAATCCGCTGCAAGGCGTGCGTGTGCTCGATTTCACCCGCGTGCTGGCCGGCCCATACTGCACCATGCTGCTGGGTGACCTTGGCGCAGACGTGGTGAAAGTGGAAGCGCCAACCGGTGACGAAACCCGCGCATGGGGGCCGCCATGGGCCGGTGAGGGCGCAGACCGCGAGTCGGCCTATTATCTGGCGGTCAACCGCAACAAGCGCAGCATCACCCTCAACCTCAAGCACCCACAGGCCCGTCAGATTGCGCGCCAGCTGGCCGCCGATTCGCACATCGTGCTCGAAAACTTCAAACCGGGCCAGATGGCGCGCTTCGGCCTCGATTATGACACCCTGCGGCGCGACAACCCCGCGCTGGTCTACGTCAGCATCACCGGCTTTGGCCAAAGCGGCCCATACAGCGACCGACCGGGCTACGACCACATCATACAGGCCATGTCAGGCCTGATGAGCATCACCGGCCCAACCGACAGTGAGGGCTATAAGGTCGGGGTGGCCGTCGTAGACGTGTTTAGTGGGCTGTTTGCGCTGTCTGGGGTGCTGGCAGCTCTACGCCACGCCGAGCACACCGGCGAGGGTCAGCACCTCGACATCGCGCTGATGGACGCGCAGCTGTCGGCACTGGTCAATGTGGCCAGCGCCGCGCTGGTCAGCGGCAAAACGCCGGCACGCTATGGCAACGCCCACAGCACCATCGTGCCCTATCAGAACTTTTTGGCCGCCGATGGGCCGTTTGCGCTGGCAGTAGGCAATGATGGCCAGTTCCGCGCCCTATGTGAGGTCATCAACCGTGACGACCTTGCGCAAGATGTGCGCTTTGCCACCAATCCAGCCCGCGTGCAGCACCGTGACGCGCTGGTCAGCCAGCTGCAAGCCGCTTTTATCACCCAGCCAGCCGATGAATGGGTGACGCGCTGCCTCGCGGTGGGCATCCCGGCCGGCCCAGTCCAAACCGTCACACAGGCGCTGCACAGCCCACACGCCCAAGCCCGCCACCTGATTCGGCACACCACCCTGCCCAACGGTCAGCCGCTGCCCATGGTGGCCTCACCGCTGCTGCCCGATACCCCCGACGCCGTGCGCTATCCCCCACCGCAAATCGGCCAGCACACCGATGAAGTGCTGGCCGAGCGGCGGGGCCTTGATGAAGCAGTGCGTCAGGCACTGCGGGCAGAAGGTGCGCTTTAGCGCGTCGGGCGGGCCTCCAGCGTGACATTGACCTCTTGCTTGCCCCCGCTGCGGATAATTGACAGTTTCACCACATCGCCCGGCTGGGTGTACTTGGCCAGATACGAGATCAACCCATCGAACCCCTGCACGGCATGCCCATTAATGGCCGTGATGATGTCGGCAGTGCTGTAATCCAGCGTGCTGCGCCCATTGGGCTGGGTGGTGATGGTAGCGCCGCGCAGCCCAGCTTTGCTGGCAGGCCCGTTGGCCACCACTTCGCTAATGATGACCCCGCGGATGTTGTTGGCCAGTTTCAGCTCCTCAGCCGTGCGCAGCTGAAGGTCAGTGCCCGAAATCCCCAGATAGCTGTACTGCACCTTGCCCGTCTCAATCAGCTCGCGCGCCACGCGGGCCACAAGGTCGCTGGGGATGGCAAAGCCGACGCCCGCATTGGCGCGCGTCTCGCTGTAAATCTGGCTGTTGACCCCGACCACCTCGCCGGCAAGGTTAATCAGCGGGCCGCCGCTGTTGCCCGGGTTAATCGGGGCATCAGTCTGGATCACCCCGCCGATGCGGAACTCGCTAAAACCGCTGATGGCGCGATCCAGCGCGCTGACGATGCCAGCCGTCATCGTCCAACGCTGACCAAACGGGCTGCCGATGGCCACCACCTGCTGGCCAACCACAAGGTCATTAGACGAGCCAAACGTCACCGGATACAGCCGGTCGGCGCTCAGGTCAACCTTAATCACCGCAAGGTCGCTGTCGGGGTCTGTGCCCACCACCGACGCGCGCACAATCGTGCCGTCAACGAAGTTGACTTCAATGTCGGTCGCCCCATCAACGACGTGATAGTTGGTGACGATATGTCCCTGCTTGTCCACCACAAACCCCGACCCGCTGCCCGCGCCAGTGCGTGTCACTACGTTCAGGGCCACCACCGACGGGCTGACCTCGTTATACACATTGGCCAGCACACTTTCGATCTCTGTCAGCTGGTGAGACCCCACACTGACCGTAATCGGCGTGGTCTGGGACACAGGGGCGGTCTGTGCGGCACGGGCAGACATCAGGGCTGTGCCAAGGGCAAACCCACCCACCACCAGCAGCACCGCCAGCATCAAACTCAGGGGAGAACGGATTGAGCGTGCCATGGATATTCGCTCCTACATACACTCAAAAACACAACAGATTGCCATACGCTCTAAGGTAGCAGAAACCGGTTAACTGAGTCTGAATCGGTGTAAATTGTGTGTAAAAAAATTATAACCAATCGGTTATATCCAATCGCAAAAACCACAGCCATCCAAAACACATAATTTAACCAAGGTGAAAATAATCTCACCACAACAGATGAGAATTGTGTAACCATGGCAAAAAGTTGTGGCTTAAATCCAACAAAAGTTCCAGAAACCTGCGGCTAAATCGTCTATGATGATGAACGATAGTTCAAAAAAGCACATCGGATACGCTGGTATCCGTATGATGGAGAAGCAACCATGACCCACATTATCACAAGCCTGTGCCTGCGTGACGGTGCGTGCACCGAAGTTTGCCCGGTGGAGTGCATTGTGCCCGGCCAACCAGAATCGGAATGGCCGTGGTACTTCATCGACCCCGACACCTGCATTGACTGCGGCGCGTGCGTGCCGGAGTGCCCGTACGAGGCCATCTTCATCGAGGAAGAAGTGCCGGCGGAATACGTGATGGCCGAGGGGCAAGAGCGCATCCCGTTCGGCGGCACGCGCATGGCCCACAAGGACGGCGACGTGGTCGATCTGACCGTGGACATCCAGCACAACTACGACTTCTTTGAGAAGGGGCCGGGCTACGACGCGATCCAGTAATCGCGCGTGCTTTGGCCTTGGTCAGCCCCTCATCCGCGCTGTGCGGGTGGGGGGCTTTTTGTTGGGGCGGGCCGCTGGGGTGTGATAGACTAACCCCAAAAAGGAGTATGAGGGATGCCCAGCCTAACCCAGCGCATCGGTTTGCCGCGTTATGCTGCCGACCTGCGCTATAAAGAGGCGTTGGCCGCCTACACGCGCGATCAGGTGGCCGAGGCGATTGAGCATATGAACGCAGTGATTGGGATGCTGCCCACCCATGCCGAATACTGGGCGGCGCGCGGGATGATGTATCTGCGCCAATCACAAATGGAGGCGGGTAAGCCACCGGTCAAGGCCGAAGGCCCAACCCCAGAACAGATCAAGCTGGCCTCGGCACGGGCCGATTTTGAGCGGGCCGTCAAGCTGTTTGAACTTGAGATGCTTGGGCATTATGGGCTGGGGATGGTGGCCCTGCGCGAGGAGCGCTGCGAAGAGGCGCTGATGCATCTGCAAACCGCCCTGAGCCTAGACCCCGACCGCCCCGAGACACTGTATACGCTGGCGTTGGTGCTGGATAAGCTGGATCGCAGCACCGAGGCGCTGGAGGCGATGACGCGCGCCCACGACCTGATGGAGGAGGGCGCAGATAAGCGCAAGCCGCAGGCCGTGCGCTGGCTGGCCCAGCTGCGTAAACGCGCCAAATAGGCCGCGGACATTCCAAAACCTCCGGGGCAGCCGATAAGCCGCTTTTTGTCGAGAGGGACTATCTATCTGGGAGACGCCTCACGGCGGCCCTCAAGCAGTCAACCCGGCGCTTTTTGTGGGACGGGCCGCCCCAATGCGCCCTATTTGACCTTGCTCCCGGTGGGGTTTGCCAAGCCGCCCACGTTACCGCAGGCGCTGGTGGTCTCTTACACCACCGTTTCACCCTCGCCAACCGTGCCCAAAGGCAGGGTGGCAATACGCTTCTCTGTTGCACTTTCCGTCGGGTTACCCCGCCCAGCTGTTAGCTGGCACCGCGCCCTGTGGAGAGCGGACTTTCCTCGACAGGTCAAGCCTGCCGCAGCCCCTTAGCTTCCCCGGATTACATCCCAGTATACCACGGCTTGTCGGCTTTACTCAGCCCGCCCCACCCCACACTCGTAACTTATCTCTAATGGCTCAGCCCCCACAAATCCGGTATAGTGCGGGGGTACGCCGTCTAGACTGGGTCAGTATCCCTCATGGGCCTGCCCATGCCGGCGCTGCATGAAACTGGACACACACGAGGATTTTGCACATGACGCAACCGTTTACCGCCGCTTCGCACCACGACGTGCTGGTGCTGCTGGTACAGTTGGCCGTGCTGCTGCTGACCGCCCGCCTGATGGGCGAGGTCGCCCAACGCCTAAATCAGCCGACGGTGGTCGGAGAGCTGCTGGCTGGCATCTTGCTCGGGCCATCGCTGCTGAGTGGGCTGTTCCCCGCGCTGGGGGAGTGGATTGTGCCGCATACCCCCGTACAGGGTTACCTGCTGGAGACCATCAGCCTGCTGGGGGCGATGTTCATGCTGCTGATGACCGGCCTAGAAACCGACCTCAGCCTGATTCGTCGGCAGGCACGTTCGGCGGTCGGGGCGTCGCTGGGCGGGCTGATTGTGCCGCTGCTGACCGGCTTTGGGCTGGGGATGATTATCCCCAATGAACTGCTGGTTGACCCACAGCGCCGGCTGGTATTTGCCATGTTTATGGCCACCGCCATGTCGATTTCGGCCATCCCGGTGATTGCCAAAGTGCTGTTCGACCTTGGCCTGATGCGCCGTGACATCGGCCAGACCATCATCGCCTCGGGCATGGCAGACGATACTGCTGGATGGATTCTGCTGTCGGTGGTGGTTGGGCTGGCCGCGGGTGAAGCGATCACGGTCAACAGCGTACTGTTCTCGGTCGGCAAGGTGGCGATATTTATGGTGCTCAGCTTTACGGCTGGGCGCTGGCTGGTGGCACGCGCGCTGCGCTTTGTCCAGAACGAGGTCACCGTGCGTGAGCGCGTGCTGTCACTGGTGATGGTGCTGACATTTGTGTGGGCCGCGCTGGCCCAAGCCCTTGACCTCGAGGCCGTGCTGGGCGCGTTTGTGATGGGCATCCTCTTCAGCGTGACGCGCGGCCTGTCCAGCGACATCATCCACACCATCGAGCGCGTCGGCTTTGGGGTGTTTGTGCCGATCTTCTTTGCGGTGGCCGGCCTCAAGGTCAACATCGCCAACCTGCTGCGCCCCGACCTGCTGCTGATTGGCCTGCTGGTGATCGGGGTGGCCTCGTTTGGCAAAATCGTCGGCACGTACCTCGGCGCACGCTTAATCGGCGGGCGTGACCACTGGACAGCCTTAGCCTTTGGCGCTGGCCTCAACGCACGCGGGGCGATGGAAATCATCATCGCCACCATCGGCCTATCACTGGGGATTTTGACTCAGGACATGTTCTCCATCATCGTGGTGATGGCCATGGCCACCTCGCTGATGGCACCCACCATGCTGCGCTGGGTGCTGCGCCACATTCAGCCCGGTGAGGCTGAGCTGGCCCGCCTGCGCCAAGAACAGTTGGCCGAGGGCAGCCTGCTGGCCCATGTGCGGCGCGTGCTGCTGCCCGTGCGCGTGCGCACCGACACCGATTCGGGCACGGCACAGCGCATCGAAGCGCGCCTATTAGAGCGCCTCAATGCCCGCTCCGAGCTGTCGGTCACGCTGATGAGCGTGAGCAAACCCGATCAGCGCACCGTCAGCCAAAAATACCTTGACCGGCTGGGGGGGCTGTTTGCTGCCGCGCCAGTGGCCAAAAAAGTGGCCGTTGGCGACAACATCGGCAAGCTCATCCTAGATGAGGCCCAAAAAGACTATGACCTGATGGTGCTGGGCGCATCCGAAAACGGCAAGAGCACCGAGGTGCTGTTCTCGCCCATCATCGACTCGCTGATGCGCTCATCCCCGTGCCCGACCCTGCTGGTGCAGGGCGGAGACTTGCCCGCAGACTGGGCGCCGCGCCGCATCGTGGTGGCCTCCAACGGCTCAGCAGCCTCGCGCCGCGCCGCCGAAATCGCCTTTGCGCTGGCCTGTCAGCCCGATGACGAGGTGCAAATCGTGCAGGTGGTCGAGCGCACCATGGCCGATTATCAGCTGGACGCCGAGCAAAAAATCTTTGACCGCCACATGCAAACCGCCCAGCGCAGCGTCGATGCCCTGCGCGAGCTGGGCCAGCTGAAAGGCGTACAAACCACCGCCGAGGTCAGGCCCGGGCGTGAACCCGAAAAGGTCATCCTGAGCGCGGCCAAAAGCTGGGGCGCAGACCTGATTGTGCTGGGCACCAGCATCAGCGTTGGGTCTGACCGGCTGTACCTTGGCCCGCGCGTCGAGCGCATCCTTGCCAATGCCCCCTGCCCGGTGGTGGTCATCAACGCCTAAGCGCCGGCCATGCGCGCAGCCAGCGTTGGGCCACCCCCCGCCCATCCGCCGTTATAATCAACGCATACAGCGGACACACAGGGAGGGTGAGGGATAGTTATGCGGCGAATCGGGTGGATATGGGTGCTGGCGTGGGTGCTGGCGTGGCCGGTCGGGGCGCAGCCGGTGGTTGATGATCGGGTGAACGACCCCGCACCCCTGTTAGACATCCCCGACAGCACCGAAATCTGGCTGTTGGCGGCCTTTGGCGACTCCAACGCCAGCACCCCCAGCCTGACCGATGCCCTGATTCTGGCCGCTATCGACCAGCAGGCCGGCAGCGTGGCCCTGCTGCACATCCCGCGCGATTTGTGGGTGAACGTGCCCGGCTTTGGCATGGATAAAATCAATACCGCCTATTACAACGGCGAAACCCACAAGGTGGACGGCGGCGGCCTAGAAACCCTGCGCCAAACCCTGCTCTACAACTTTGGCGTCGGCTTTGACCATTATGCCCTGATGGACTTTACCGGCTTTCTGGGCGTCATCGACCGCATCGGCGGCATCCGCATCGCGGTGGACTGCATCATCCAAGACTGGAAGCTGACCGACCGCTATGCCGATAAGCAAGACCCCGACAACTACGAGCTGTTTACCCTGCCCATCGGGATACACACGCTGGATGCCGATACCGCCCTGTGGTATGTGCGCAGCCGTAGAACTTCCTCTGACCTTGACCGCGGACGCCGTCAGCAGGACGTGATTCGCGCCATCTGGCGCAAGGTGCGCGCCGATGGCCTGCTGCAAAACCTGCCGGCGCTGTGGGAATCCAGCATCCGCTATGTGCAAACCGACCTGACGCTGAGCGACGCACTGGGCTATGTGCCGCTGGCCCTCACCGTCGATGCCGACCGCATCGAGCAGTACCGCCTGAAGATGGGCGAACATATCGCCAACGCGCTCAGCCCCGCACCGTCCTACCAATCCATCCTGCGCCCCGATTGGCCGGCCATCCACGCGCTGATCCAAGATTTTGTCACACCGCCCACCCCCAACCAGCAAGCCCTGCGCGCCCTGCGCATTCAAGTGATTAACGCCGGCGGCATCAACGGCATGGCCACACTGGCCGCCGACCGACTGGCCCAAGAAGGCTTTTCGGCAGAAATCATCACCGAATCGACCCGCCCGCGCGAGTTCACCGCCATCTATGACTATACCGGCCAGACCAAAAGCTCGCCCGTGCCGGTCTTTCAGCGCCTGTTTCGCACCACCGCCGATGGCGTCATCACCCAACCCGACCCCAATCGCACCGTCGATTACAAGATTTATGTGGGCAGCAGCTACAGCTATTGGGCCTGCACCCGCAGCGTGATTCAGCCCAAATGGCCGCCCGACGACGCCTCGGATTAACCCACCCGCTCAGCGCTATGCACAAATTCCATACAAAAGTACTAGGCATATGCGATAAAATAGGATGAATCATCTACTTTATGGCGATGAGGAATTATCTGATGGCCCGTTTTCGGTCGCTATTCCTGCTGATGGTCGCCGCGCTGCTGGTCAGCGCCGCTGCCGCCCAAACCACCCCACCCGAAGAAGAAGACCCCGCCGATAATGCCTGCTACGCCGGCGGTGAATGGGAATATAAATGCGATTGGCCCACCGACCTTGAGGATGAGTGGGCTTGGACGTGTGGGTGGTATTATGCGCGCGTGCGCGATGCCCGCCTGCCGGTAACCGATTACCCGGAGCGCTGCGGCATCCTATACTGTATTGCGGTCAACGACGTGTTTGACGAGCGCGATTATCACAAGGTCTATCTGCCAGACGACAGCGAATATGAGTTCATCAGCGCGCCGGGTGTGTTGGCCAACGACCCCAACTGTGGGCAAGTGGTGTCTTACGAGCTGATTCACGAGGACGATGAACCGTCGCCATTTTACGACTTCTTTGTGTTCGCCGACGGCTCGTTCCAGTTCAACACCCGCCGCTATGGCGCGGTACTGACCTTTCGCTATCTGACCGAGAACGGCAGCACCGCCACCGTCACGGTCTACACCCTCGACGACCGCAACTAGCGCCTCGCCGCGCGCTCAGTCAAACCAGCGCAGGCCGTGCTCACGCAGGGCCACCACCTCCCCGATGACCGTCAAACTGGGCGGCTTTAGGTCGGCCTGTTGGGCCAATTGGGCGATGGTGGCCAGCGTGCCAATCACCACCCGTTGATGCGGCGTCGTCCCCCATTCGATGCACGCAGCAGGGGTGTCTGCCGGCTTGCCGCCAGCCATCAGGCGTTCGGCGATTTTGGGCAGATAATACACCCCCATCAGCCCAACCAGCGTATCGACCCGCGCCAACGCCGCATAATCGACCGCGTTGTCCTCGCTGTCGGGGTCTTCGTGGCCGGTGAACACGATGAAAGAGCGCGACACGTTGCGCTGCGTAACGGGGATGCCGGCATAGGCTGGCACGGCAATCGCGCTGCTAATCCCCGGCACAATCTCGAACGGGATGCCGGCGGCGGCGCACGCCAGCGCCTCTTCGCCCCCGCGCCCAAACACCAGTGGATCACCGCCCTTCAGGCGCACCACGGTCTGGCCGGCTTGTGCCCGCGCCACCAGAACCGCGTTAATCTCATCCTGACTCAGGCGGTGCTTTTGCGGCAGTTTGCCCACGTCGATACGCTCGGCATCCGGACGGGCCTCGTCCAACAAGGCCGCCGGTGCAAGCCGATCATATAAAATCACGTCGGCCTCGCGCAGGGCACGCAGCCCCTTGACCGTAATCAACTCCGGATCGCCCGGCCCCCCCCCCACCAAATACACTTTTCCGCTCATTGGCCGGTTTCCCCCTCTCTGGCCGCACTCAGATACAGATTGCACGGCTCGGCACATGGCAGACCGTCACCCCCCACATCGCCACCGCCCCACCGCGGTGTCAAAATGCACCCGCCGCATACTTCATCCCGCAGTGCCTGCTCGGCCTGCGCCGTCAGCGCCTCCAACGCCCGGAACATCCCCTGCTGACGCCCAATCACCGCCCGCAGCGGCACAACCGCCAGACTCCCGCGGCGCTGTGCCGCCCAATCCGCCAACAGGCCGGGATACACCGTCTCGATGACCGCCGGCACATCTTGTGGGCGAGACAGGCGCACCCGCCAGCGGTTGGGCATGGCTCGTGCGCACGCCCACGGGCGAAACGGGGCAGTCCGACACGCCGCGCGCACCTGCGCCGGCGTAGTCAGCACCGGCAGCTCTGTCGATGGGGCATCGGGCGGGGCGCAGCGCACCTCATCTGCGGTCACCGTCAGCGCCCCAAACGTCAGCTGGCCCTGCGCCTTGAGCGCTTGCAGCAGCTCCTCATGACCGACGGTCGGAAAGCCATCCCAAACGGACTCGGGCGGGCGCGGCGGCACGTCCCAGCCTGCTTCGGCCAACAAATCCGCCACCAAATCGGCCAATTCGCCGTCCGTGCGGCCCAGCGGCGGGGTATAAATCACCCGCCGACCGGCAATCACCGCCTCGGTCTGGCCGTCTGGCAGGCCCAACGCCTCGGGCACATCCTGCGTGGTATGCGACCCCGCCGCCAAAAAATACGGGATGGCCACAATCACCGGCGCTTCGGTCATGTGATACACCGTGGGGATGTCAGGGTCATCATCCAGATAGACCGCCACCACTTCGCGCGCCAGACCCAGCGTGCGCAGCGCCGCAGCTTGTGCCTCGGTCGCCGCCCGACTGGTCGGGCTGCTGCGCGTGCCATGCCCAATCAACGCGATGGCGGTCTGCTCAGGCCGCAGGTCATAAGCGGTCACCGCATCACGCGCACGCGCCTGCACAATCCCAGACACCGCCGGATGCTCGCCCAGCGTGCGCGTCATCAGCGGCGGGGCAGACAGCTTGCTCAGCCCAATCTCGGACGGGATGACCTGACGGGTGAAATAGCCTTGCGCCGTAAACATCGGCACAAGCGCAAGGCGGTCGGCGCGCACAGTGGACAGCACACGGCTGAATGCCGGCTGTTCCTTCCAAAAACCGGCGGTGATTTCATCGGCAAGGCCGCGGGCACGCAGCGCATCCACCACCGCCCAGACCACGCCGGCGGTATTGGGGCTGATATGTGACCCGTGCCCAAGTAAAACGACTGCGCTTCGCATTGGGGAGAAAATGGCTCGCACTCTTTGGTCGGATGGCCCTTACTATAGCACGCCGCCGGTAACGAATCGGTCACAACATAAAGGCAGATGTTGGCAGTATGCGCAATCTCCTCTATAGTTTCCATAACCAAAACGTGACCAAAATGTCATAAGGTTTACTTATCACCATGCCAACCCTGCTGTGCTGTTGTCTGATGTGCTGCAACCCCACCTGCGCCCCTTCGCAGCAGACGGGCATGATGGTGATGTGCCGATAAGCCAGACACACGCCAAACACCGCCTAGCCCCGCCCCGCTGCCTGCGAAAGATGTTGTACAGCGGGGCGGTTTGCGTTTATCCACCTGTATTTCTCCCTTATCGCCCTCTGTCATCTGCCCCATCAGGAGACACCCATGAGCAAGAAGCACAACGTCGAGCAGGTTAAGGCCGAAAGCGCCGGCTTATTGGGCAGCCTGCCCGCAGAACTGGCCGCCGAGACCACCAGCTTCAGCGAGGAGGGCAAGACCCTGCTGAAGTTTCACGGCATCTATGAGCAGCATGATCGCGATCAGCGCGGGCGGGATAAGACCTACAGCTTTATGCTGCGCACCAAGCTGCCCGGCGGCCAGATGAGCGCCGAGCAGTATCTGCTGCATGACCGCATCGCCGATGAGTTTGCCAACGGCACGCTGCGCATCACCACCCGTCAAGACTTTCAGTTTCATGGGGTGCTCAAGGGCGACCTCAAGCCCACCCTTCAGGCGCTCAACAACGCGCTGGTCACCTCGCTGGGGGCATGCGGCGACATCGTGCGCAACGTGATGGCCTGCCCCGCCCACACCACCGATCCGCAGCGCCTTGCGGTGCAGCAGGCCGCCTTCGACCTCAACCGCGCCTTCTTCCCGCGCACCCGCAGTTATCATCAAATCTGGCTGGACGGGCAGGAGCTGGTGGAAGACGAGGTGGTGGAAGAGCCGCTGTATGGCAAGACCTATCTGCCGCGCAAGTTCAAAATCGCGGTGGCCTATCCGGGCGATAACTGCGTGGATGTGTATACGAACGACGTCGGCCTTGTGGCGCTGTTCGACGACGCCAACCAGCTGATTGGCTACAACGTGCTGGCCGGCGGCGGCATGGGCATCACCCACAACAACGAGCAGACCATCGCGCGCTTGGCCGACGAGGTCGCTTTCATCGCCCCGCAGCACGCGGTCGAGACGGTGGCCGCCATCGTCACCATCCACCGCGACTTTGGCGACCGCGAAAACCGCAAGCACGCGCGGCTCAAGTACATCTTGCATGACCGTGGTCTGGCGTGGTTTCGCGAGGAGCTTCAGCGGCGTGTGCCGTTTGCGCTAGAGCTGCCGCGCCCGATGCCCCCCTTTGTGATTGACGACCATATGGGATGGCAGGAGCAAGGGGATGGGCGGTGGTCGCTGGGCCTGCCCATCGAAAACGGGCGGGTGGCCGACCGCGGCAAAGCGCGCATCAAGGCCGGCATCCGCGCCATCGTCGAGCGCTATCAGCTGCCGGTGCGCCTGACCGCCCAACAAAGCCTGATTTTGATCGACATCCAACCGCAAGACCGTGCCGACATCGACGCGCTGCTGGCCGAGTATGGCATCCGCCAGATTGCCGATTTCTCTGGCGTGCGGCGCTACAGCTTGGCGTGCGTGGCCCTGCCAACGTGCAGCTTGGCCATCACCGAGGCCGAGCGCGCCCTGCCGCAGGTCATCGACGAGTTTGAGCAAACCCTCGACGAACTCGGCATCCCCAACGAAGAGATTGCCATCCGCATGACCGGCTGCCCCAACGGGTGCGCCCGCCCCTATGTGGCCGAAATCGGGCTGGTTGGGCGCTCGCTGGACAAATACACCGTCTACCTCGGTGGGGCATTCAACGGCACGCGCCTTGCCCGCCCGTTTATCGACCTTGTGCCTGTGCGCGAGATTGTGCCGCGCCTGCGCCCGCTGCTGGCCTATTATCGCGACTGCGCCCATGACGATGAGTCCTTTGGCGACTTCGTTAATAGGTTGGGCTTTGACCACCTGCAACAAACACTGTTTAATGAAATTAAGCCGGAAGAGACATCGGGAGATTGACCCATGTTCGCGCCCGCCGAGTTGGAACGTCTGAATCAGCAGTTTGAACGCGAGTCGCCCAAGACTTTGCTGCGCTGGGCGCTGGATATGTACGAGGACTCGCTGGCCATCGTCACCAGCTTTCAGCCCTCTGGCATGGTAATCCTGCACCTGCTGCACGAGCTGAAAGCCCGCCCGACCATCTTCACGGTTGATACCGGCTTGCTCTTCCCCGAAACCTATGCCCTGATGGACGAGGTGGAGCAGATGTTTAACCTCAACCTTGTGCGGGTTCAGCCCAAAATCTCGCTGGCGCACCAATCGCAGCGCTTTGGCGATCAGCTGTGGGAACGCGACAGCAACTTGTGCTGCCAGATGCGCAAAGTTGCGCCGCTGGATGACGCCCTGCGCGGCTATGGCGCGTGGGTGACCGGCCTGCGCCGCGACCAGCCCGGTCGCAGTCATACCCCACTCATCCAATGGGACAAAAAGCACCAGATGCTCAAGCTGTCGCCGCTGGCCAGCTGGCCCGAAAGCGCGGTCTGGGCCTATATCCACGGCTATGAGCTGCCCTATAACCCGCTGCACGACCAAGGCTATGCCTCCATCGGCTGCCGGCCCGAGTCCTGCACCCTGCCCACCGCCCCCAACGGCGACTCGCGCTCTGGGCGCTGGGTCAACACCGGCAAAACCGAGTGCGGCATCCATCTGGGCGGCTAACCGCACGCCGCCTCACCTCAATGCGCGCGCCCATCATCCAAATGCTGATGGAGAAAATGCGCGATGTGACGCAGGGCAATCAGCGACTGCTCGGCCTGCGGGCCGGTGGGGTCATCCGGCCATAAATCGTGGCCCAACGCCGGCAGGCGGATGACCTCGCCGTGCGTGCCCAAATCGGTGCGCAGCGCCTCGACCGCCTCGGCAGGGATAAGCGGGTCTTGCGCGCCAAACAGCGCCATCACCGCCGCGCCGGTGGACAGCTTGCCCAGCCAGTGCTGGGGAAAGCCCGGCGCCGCCACAGCCGCATGGATGGCCGCCCCTTGCGCCACCGCCTTAAAGGCAAAGCCGCCCCCCAGCCCCACCCCAACGACCCCAACACGACTGCCGGTATTATGGTTCTGGCGCAGCACCTCCACACAGTCCAGCAGACGGCGATAAGCCCGCCGCTCGCGAAACTGTGCCATCAGCTCTTGCGCTTTGGCCGGCGTATCGGCCTTCTGACCATCGAACAGGTCGGGGGCTATCACCACAAAGCCGGCCTGCGCCAGCTGATCGGTCAGAAAGCGCAGATTGGCGTTGAGACCCCACCAATCATGCATCAACACCACCCCCGGAAAACGCCGCACAATCACCGGCTGAGCGCTAAACGCCCCAAAGGCATCACCTTCTTCGCTTTTGACCTGCAAAAACCCGCTGCGAATCTGATATTGCACATAAGGGGGTGGGATAGAACTGCTCATCGGAGGCGATTCCTGACGTATGCCGCGCTTAGCTATGATACAATGGAGGCAGCACCAGCGTCAGCGCTGGTGTTTTAACCGTCAATTCAATGCAAGAGATGCCATGGACTCGTTAGAACTTGCTCGCACCATCGCGGAGCTTTTGGAAGATAAAAAGGCCGAGGACATCCTCGTCCTAGACCTACGCCCCGACCAAGTCATCGCCGACTTCTTTGTGATTGCCACCGGCAACAGCGACCGTCAGCTGCGCGCGCTGTCCGATTGGGTCAAAACCGAGCTGCGCGACCGCTTCGCCGTCACCCCTTACAGCGTTGAGGGCGGGTCTGGCGAGTCGGGGTGGGTGTTGATGGACTATGGGTACATCATGGTGCACCTGTTCCTCGAAGACCGCCGCCACTACTTTGACCTTGAAGGCCTGTGGCGCGCCGAGAGCAAGGTCATCCTCAACATCAAATAGCCGACACGGGCCACCCACCGCCCGATCGCCCGCACGCCGGCGCTGCTGGCGTGGTATCCGCGCCATCACGCAGACGGAGATGCGCCGCCCATGTTCAACGAACCCGCCCTGACCACGCACGAGCCAAAGCTCAATCCGCCCCAACCACCGCAGGCCTCACAACAACCCGCCGCGCCGGCCAATCCACACCTAGAGGCCGTCCGTGCGCTGGTGCAGCGCGTGATGGACATCGAGCACGAAATCACCCCCGATGACCTGCGCCCCGACGACATCCGCGGCGGCCTGCTGATGCTGATGATCCCCGACGCCAGCTTGCTGATGCGCTTTGACGGTCAGCTGTTGATTGACTCTGAGACCGCCTATGACCAGCTGGATGCCGAATGCCTGCCGCTTAACCTGACGCCCGTGCTGCGCGAGGCCGCGGATGGGCGCGTGAGCACCTATATCGTGGAAGGGCGCAGCAAACCCCGCCGCACCGGCTGGCTGTGGAACGCGATTCTGCTGCTGGCCACGCTGGTCAGCGTGCTGTATGTCGGGCGCGGGCTGGGCTTTAATGAGCAGTTTGCCGGCCTGATGGAAACCAACCCGCGCGAGGCGCTGGCCATGCTGGAGCGCTTTCAGGATGCGCCGTGGTATGCCGACTTGCATCTGGGCATCCCCTATGCCTTTGGCATCTTGCTGATTTTGGGCGCGCACGAGCTGGGGCACTATTTTGCGGCGCGCCGGCGCAAGCACGCCGCCAGTTTGCCGTTTTTCATCCCATTCCCGTTTGGAATCTTCGGCACATTCGGGGCGTTCATCCAGCTGCGCCAGCCGATGCGCAACCGGCGCACCCTGCTCGAAATCGGGGCTGCTGGCCCGCTGGCCGGCCTTGTGTTTGCCATCCCCATCTTGCTGATTGGGCTGGCCACCAGCCCAGTTGGCCAGACCTCTGGCGGGCTGACCGAAGGCAACTCCATCTTTTATGCCTTGGCCAAACTGCTGGTGTTTGGGCGGTTTTTACCCTCTGGCGGCGAGGATGTGTTCGTCAACAGCTTGGCATGGGCCGGCTGGACAGGCCTGTTTGTCACCGGCCTCAACCTGCTGCCGGTCGGGCAGCTCGACGGCGGGCACGTGCTGTATTCGCTGCTGGGCGAGCGGGCCAAACAAGTCTATTGGCCCACCATGTTCGTGGTTGGGGCGCTCACCCTGCTGACCGGCGGCAGCCTGATATTCATCTTTGTGCTGCTGCTGATGATGGGGCGGGTGCACGCCGTCCCGCTCGACAACCTCACCCCGCTCGGGACGCGCCACCGCGCGGTGGCCATCGCCACCCTCATCATCTTTGTGCTGGTGTTTGTGCCTGTGCCGTTCACCGTGGGCGGGGATAGCGGGGCACTGTCACTGGGCGCGGGCGAGGCCTCAGCCGCGGTGTTTGCCGCCTGCGTCATCGCGCTCAGCCAGCGCCTGCGCCGCTGACCCCCAATCTGTGGGGGCTGATGAAACCACACACAGCCCCACACGTATAAAAACTATCGCACAGCAAGACACCACAACAACAGAGGGCATCCATCATGGCCAGCAACAAGCTCAAGAACGACAGCAGCACGTGTGAACAGCAGTGGGATTGGGAGCGCGTAAAGCAGCAGTGGCAGGACAGCGAGCAAAAGACCGCCATGACCATCCACTGGGGCGAGGGCAAGCGGTTCCGCCTAACGCTGGGCAAGCTGGTGCTTGGTCTGGTGGTGGTGGCCCTGCTGCCGTTTAAGATGATGCTGTTGGCCGGTGCGGCGCTCTTCGCCCTGCATCACTATCGCAAGAACCAAGCCGACACCGACGCCCCGCGCAAGCGCAAACCCAAGAATGACGAGGCCGACTTCGTCTAACCCATAACTCGCGCCTCGCGGTGGGCGGGCCGGCGCATTATAATCGCGCGCATGAACAGCCTAGAGCCACCCCCACTCACACTCCCCGCCGACGTGCGGGCCTATCTTGACCGCCAGCCGTGGTACGGTTGGCGGCGTGCCATTTTTTTGGCCATCCTGCGCCTCACCGTCCATACCCTCGCGCGCTTCACGGTCACCGGGCAGCAGCATGTGCCGCGCAGCGGCCCAACCATCCTGATGATGAACCATATCGCGGCCATCGACCCGGGCCTGTGCATGGCGGCGGTGCGCGGGCGTGACGTCATCCCGATGAGCAAAATCGAGAACTTCACCACATGGTATTTTGGGCCGTTTTTGTGGTGGTACGGCGCATATGCCATCCGCCGCGGCGAGATCGACCGCGAGGCCCTGCAAACCACCCTTGGCCTGCTAGAACGCGGGCACATCGTGCTGATTGCGCCAGAAGGCACACGCAGTCCGACCGGCATGATTGAGGCCAAAGAAGGCTTTGCCTATCTGGCCACCAAGGGCGAGGCCGTGATTTTGCCCACCGCCATCGCCGGCGCACAGCATTTCAAGACCCATATCAAACGCCTGCGCCGCACCCCCATCACACTCAATTTTGGGCCGCCCTTCCGCTTCAAGACCGACGGACGCCGCCGCATCCCGCGTGCCGAGCTGGCCCAGATGACCCGTGAGGCCATGTATCAGCTGGCGCTGGCCCAAACCGACCCCGCCCTGCGCGGCGTCTACAGCGACATCGAAAACGCCACCACCGAGACCCTCGAGTTCGTCCAACCCTGAGCGCCGCACCAATCTTAACCCCCTCATAAACACCACAGCCCTACCGAAATCCGCACGGCGTCTGATAAAATGACCGAATCACACGCCGGAAAATACACGAGGACATACGCCGGTGAAGCAAGTTCGCAACGACATCCGTAATATCGCCATTATCGCACACGTTGACCACGGCAAAACCACGCTGGTTGACGGCATGCTCAAGCAGTCCAAGGTGTTCCGCGATGCCTCTTCGGCAGGGGAGCGCATTCTGGACAGCAATGCGCTGGAGCGTGAGCGCGGCATCACGATTCTGGCCAAAAACACCGCTGTCACGTGGAATGACACCAAAATCAACATCGTCGATACCCCGGGACACGCCGACTTCGGCGGCGAGGTCGAGCGCGTGCTCAACATGGTGGACGGCGCGCTGCTGCTGATTGACGCCGTGGAAGGCCCGATGCCGCAGACCCGCTTTGTGCTGCGCAAGGCCCTCAGCCTTGGGCTGCGCGTGATTGTCGTCATCAACAAGGTCGATCGCCCGCACTCGCGCATCGAAGACGCGCTCAACGACACCTTCGATCTGTTCATCGAGCTGGGTGCTACCGACGAGCAGGCCGAGTTCCCAGTGGTCTATGCCATCGGCCTAGACGGGCGCGCCGGCTACACCCCAACCACTCTGCAAGACGACCTGACCCCGCTGTTCGAGACGATTGTCAAATACATCGCCCCGCCCGTGGTCGAGCCAGATCAGCCGGCCCGTATGCTGGTCACCACGCTGGACTATGACAACTATAAGGGGCAGATTGCCATCGGTCGTCTGCGCTCTGGCGTGCTGAAGAAGGGGCAGAGCATCGCCCGCATCACCCCCGAAGGCGTCAAGACCACCGGCAAGGCCGAATTCCTGTTCACCTTCCACAATCTGACCAAAACCGAGGTCGATGAAGTCACCGCTGGCGACATCGTGGCGATTGCCGGCCTCGACAAAGTCAGCATCAGCGACACGCTCGGCGACCCCTCCATCACCGAGGCGCTGCCGGCCATCATGGTCGAAGAGCCAACCGTGCGCATGACCTTTGGGGTTAACACCTCGCCGTTTACCGGCAAAGAGGGCAAGACCGGCCTAGGCACTTCACGCAAGCTGCGCGAGCGCCTCGAGACCGAGACGCGCTCCAACGTGGCGCTGCGCGTGCAAGATGGCGACAGTGCCGAGAAATTCATCGTCAGCGGGCGCGGCGAGCTGCACCTCGGCATCCTGATTGAGACCATGCGCCGCGAGGGGTACGAGTTCGAGGTCAGCAAGCCAGAGGTCATCATGCGCGAAGACCCCGCCACCGGCGAAATCCTCGAGCCGGTAGAAGACGTCCACATCGAAGTGGCTGACGACGCCGCCGGTGTGGTCTTCGAGCTGATGGGCGCGCGCCGCGGCGAGCTGAAAAACATGAGCAGCGAAAACGGCACAACCTTTATGGAATACCGCGTGCCCACCCGCTTCTTGATCGGCTTTCAGAGCCAGTTTATGCGCGCCACCAGCGGCATGGGGCAGGTCAATACCGTCTTTGCCGCCTATGAACCAGTGCTTCAGGTCGAGACCCCGCGCCGCCAGTTCGGCTCGCTGGTGGCCGACCAAGCCGGCACTGCCACCGCCTATTCCATCGTCGGGCTGCAACAGCGCGGCACGTTCTTCATCAACCCGGGTGATGAGGTGTACGAAGGCATGGTGATTGGGGAGCACATCCGCAACGAAGACCTGTCCATCAATGTGGCCCGCGCCAAACAGCTCAACAACTTCCGCGCCAAGCCCAGCGAGACCACCGACGGCCTGATCCCCGCCCGCGTGATGAGCCTTGATGATTACATCGAGTTCATGGCCGAGGACGAGCTGCTGGAAGTCACGCCCAAGTCGCTGCGCCTGCGCAAGCGCATCCTCGATAACGAGCAGCGCCTCAAGGCCGAAAAGGCCAAAAAGAAGCTGGTCGAGGCCTAACCCACACTCAGCACCACGCCCCAAAGCCCCCATTTCACCCCGTGAGATGGGGGCTTTTTGGGCACAGCAATACGGGGCGAGCGGCCAAAACCGTCTGATATAATAGGCCTATTGCCAGAATGAACGGATGAACGCGCTTCTATTATGTCTGTGTTGACCACTCACGAACTTGCCAAGGCATATGGGCCAGACGATATTTTCGACGGCATCAGTGTCGAAATCCCGCACCGCGCGCGGATTGCGCTGGTTGGGCCAAATGGCGCGGGCAAGACGTCGCTGCTCAACCTGCTGGTTGGGCTGGATGTGCCCAGCGAGGGTACGGTCTCGGTGGCGCGTGGGACGCGCATCGGGTTCTTGCCGCAGCGCCCCGAGCTGCTGGGCCATCACACGCTGTGGGAAGAGCAGCTGGCCGCCTTTGAAACGCTGCGCGCCATGGAAGCCGAGCTGCACACGCTGGCCGATCAGCTGAGCGACAGCCCCGCTGCGCTGGAGCGCTATGGACACCTGCAAGAGGCCTTTGAGCAGCAGGGCGGCTATACTTATGAACAGCGCATCCGCATGGTGCTGCAAGGCCTCGGCTTTACGCCAGAGCAAGACCATCTGCGGCTGTCGCAGCTGTCTGGCGGGCAAAAGACCCGCGCGGTGCTGGCGCGCCTGCTGCTGGAATCGCCCGACCTGCTGGTGCTGGACGAGCCGACCAACCACCTCGACATCGAGGCGATTGAGTGGCTAGAAGGCTTTCTGAAGGAGTTTAACGGGGCGGTTTTGGCCGTCAGCCACGACCGCTACTTTATGGATGCCTTTGCCAGCACCATCTGGGAGCTGGAATACGGCAGCATCGAGACCTATCGCGGCAACTACTCGCATTATCTGACCCAACGGCAAGAGCGCCACGAGCGCCGCTTTAAGGAATACGAGGCTCAGCAAGAGTTTTTGGCCAAAGAGATGGAGTACATCCGCCGCAACATGGCCGGCCAAAACACCCGACAGGCCAAAGGCCGCCTGCGCCGGCTGGAAACCATGCAGCGCAACGGGCGGATTTTGCAGCGTCCCAAGGGCAAACGCCGCGAGATGAGCTTGCGCTTTCATAACACCCTGCGCAGCGGCGATAAGGTGCTGATGGCCGAAAACCTCTCCGTGGGCTATCCCGACGGCGAAACCCTCTTCACCATCCCCGAGATGACGCTGTGGCGCGGCGAAACGGTCGGGCTGATTGGCCCGAACGGCGCGGGCAAATCCACCTTTCTCAAGACCATCACCGGCCAGCTGACCCCGCGCAGCGGCACGGTGCGCCTAGGGGCAGCGGTCAAGCTGGGCTATTTTGCGCAGGCGCATGAAGGCCTTAACCCCCAAAACACCCTGATTGACGAGATTTACAGCGCCAAACCGATGCCGGTCAGCGAGGCGCGCAACCATCTGGCCCGCTACCTGTTCACCGAAGATGACGTGTTTCGCACAGTCGGCACACTCAGCGGCGGGGAGCGCGGACGGCTGGCACTGGCCAAGCTGGCACTGGTGGGCGCAAACCTGCTGCTGCTGGACGAGCCGACCAACCACCTCGACATCGACAGCCAAGAGGTGCTGCAAACCGTGATTGCCGACTTCCCCGGCACGGTGATTCTGGTCACCCATGACCGCTATCTGGTGGATGCGCTGGCCACCCAAATCTGGGCGGTGCGGCGCGGGCAGTTCACCGTGTTCGAGGGCAGCTATCAAGACTATCTGGCCGACCGTGAGGCGCGCGCCCAACAGGCCGCACAAGCGGCTCAAGCCGCACGCAAGGCCACCGCTCAGCCCGACCGCAAAGCCCAGCAGGACAGCGCGCGCAAGCACGGCCTCAACCCGTTTCAGCTGCAAAAGCGCATCAGCGAGGTCGAGGCCGAAATCGCCTCGCTCGAAGAACGCCTGCACACCCTCACCAATCAGCTGGCCGAAGCCAGCGCCGGCGGGGATGGCGTGCGCGCCGCCGCGCTGGGCCGCGATTACACCGAAGCCGAGGCCGCCCTCCACAACGCCATGGAAACATGGGAGAAATTGATGGCGTGACGCACGCCATCACAGGATTGTCCACGCTAACCCTTGTGAAGAAATTCCCGATTTTGACAGAAGGATGAGTGGCTGGTTAAATTGTCATGACATTACAATGTTTTGGTCACGACAGGAGAACAGCCGATGATGATGGTGTTGTTCGTGGGGTTGGCAGTGGTGCAGGCGGTGTGCCTTGCCATCAGTGTGCGGCACTATGGCCGCACGCGCAGCCGATATGACCTGTTGGTGGTGATTGTGCTGGCCGGCTTGGTCTATGACAACGCGGTGATTGCGCTGGGCGGGGTGATGGGGGAGGGGTCGGCGCTGTATGCGCTGAACGTGCCGCGCTACATCATCCACGGCCTTGCCACCCCCACCTTGATGATTTGGGGCTATGGGGTGGCGCGGCGTGTGGGGGTGAACTGGGCGCAAACTCGCCGCAGTCACAGCATCCTATGCGGAGTGGTCACCTTGCTGCTGCTGTTGGGGGTCTATAACGACATCGTGGCGCTCAACCTTCAGCCGCGCGTGGAACAGGGGATTACCCGCTATGTCAACATCGGCGGCATCAAAGGCCCGCCAATCGCCTCCATCATCACCATTGTGTTTTTGACGGTGGTCGGGGTAGCAGTCTGGCGGCGGCGCAAGGCCATCGGGCTGGCGCTGGGCAGCGGCGTGATGTTTGTGGGGGCGATGGCCGGCGCGGCGGTGTTCGGGCTTGGCAACGCCGCCGAAATCGCGATGTCTGCCGGCGTGCTTTCGGGGCAGCGCACCTCTCAGCTCTAAATGCTGCGGCCTCGCCGCTCATCCCGATTTTGACAACCCTGCCGCGACACTGGCCGCCCACACGGGCGAAAAGTTGATGAAGTCGTTATAATGTCAGGCGTTGTGATGGCGATGGGCAACGCGAAGGACGCGGCAAACGGTATGAGAAGCGACGAACTGCGCGAACAGGGCATCGCCGCCCTGAAAGAACGGCGGATGGATGAAGCGCGCCGGCTGCTGGCCGAGGCCATCAAGCTCAATCCGCGCGACGCCGAGGCATGGGCCTATCTGGGCGTGATGAGCACCGACCCTAAGGCACGCCTTGCGGCCTTTAAGCGCGCGCTGGAGATTGCCCCCGACAACAAAACCGCCCGCACCTCGCTGAAAGCGCTGGGGGTTGACCCTGCCTCGCTGGCCGAGATGGACGTCAAGCCCGCCCCGCCCAAGCGCCCAACACAAACCTTCAAGCCGCCGACCGGCCCATTGGCCAAGCCCCCCTCCGAGCCAAAACGCCCGCCGCGCTCGCCCAGTCCGTTCAGCACCGACGACGGGGACATGCTGCCGGGCGATGACGGGGAAAGCGATGAGCTTGCGCTAGATGCCGACTTTGACAGCTTTGATGACTCATCGCTGTTTGACGAAAACACCAACCCCGAGACAGCCGCCGCGCTGTTCGGCGTCAAACTGCCGGATGCACCTAAAACGCCCCCCGCGCCAGACAAACCCGCCGCTCCCGCCGGCAAAGACGCCCCAGCCCCCAGACCGGTGGCCACCGGCCTGCTGCGCCCGCCCAAACTCGACCAAAACTTCAGCGGCGTGCCGCTGCCCCAAGAAGCCTATCTCAAGCGCGCCGGCGCGCTGGCCGAGGCCAATCTTGCCCAAGCCCCCAAGCCGGCCCAGTTCGACATCCAATGGGCGCGTAAGACCAAAAACCGCGCCGGCGAGAACGATGTGTGGCAGCTGCGCTTGCAAACCGGCGCAGCCATCACCGCGGTTGTGCTGGTGATTGGGTTTGTGCTGGTGGCGTTTGTCACCAGCCCACAGGCCCAGCGCCTCGTCGGGATTCGCACCAACACCCCGTCACGCACCCCCACCAACACCCCCACCGTCACCCCGGGCATCACCCCCACCTCAACCGCCACCCTCAACCCCACCGAGCTGGCCGAGGCCACCCCCATCCCGCCCACGCCCCCGGGCCTGACCGCGCTGGCGCGCATTGACCGCACCCCCGTGCCAACCCAGCTGTTTGCGGCCAACATCTTCAGCCTTGAGGGGGCGATGCCGCGCGTGATTGGCACGCTCAATGCCGGTGGGGATGCCGCAGCGGTACTGCCCACACTGGACGCTGAGCTGCGCTTGGTTAGCCTCAATTTCAACCCCTACCCCTATGTCTATAAGGCGTTGGCGCTGGCGCGCGTGGGCAATTTCGAGACCGCCATCGAAACCTTGCTGGCCGCCGAGGAACGGCTCGTCAGCGATACACGCGCCGAGCAGCGCCCGTTTGCCGCCGCGCTCATCAACGCCACCTATGCCGAGATCGAGCTGATGCGCGCCCAATCCCTGCGGCGCGCCGGTCGCGTTTCACTGTCCAATCAGAGCTATGCGGCGGCCATCGAGAAGGCCGAGGCGGCGCTGGACGCCAACGCGCAAGTGCCCAACGCCTATATCGTGCTGGCAGTGGCTGCCTTCGATCAGGGGCGCTATGAGGATGCGCTGGATGTGCTTGACCTCGCCATCAGCCCACAGGTCAATGTAGCCGCCTTCAACAACAACCTCGATATGATTGGGCTGCGCGGCCAGATTTATCTGGCGCAGGCCGCCGGTCAGCAGGGGCGCGAGGCTGACCGCCTGCTTGCACAAGCCGATACACAAGGCCGCGCCGCGTTCTTCGTCAACCCCTATGACCGACGGGGGCACGAGCTGCAAATCGAGGTGGCGCTGGCGCAAGGCCGCGCCGGTGATGCGGTGCTGCTCAATGACACCTATCGCCTCTATTTCCCGGGCGACCCGCGCGCCTTCAAGCTGCTGGGTGATGCCCGCCTGTTAGAAGGCAACCCCGACCTTGCCTTCTCCGCCTATACCGACGCAGCCAATGCCGCCGTGGCCAACGCCGGCGGCATCGGCCCAGACGCCGCCGATGCGCTGGTAGCACGCGGCGACTTGCTGTATGGGTTGGGCGAGTGGGGGGCGGCGCTGGCAGACTACACCACCGCCTATGACGCTGTGCCCGATGTGGCCACCCGCCTGAAGCGGATGAATGCGGCCTACGCTGCCGGTGAATACGCGCTGGCCAACGAAGACGCAGTCGCGCTGGTCGGCAGCGGCGCAGCGCCAGATGACGTGTTTTATCTGATGCAGGCGCGCGTGCGCTACGACCTCGCCTCAGTCGAATCGCCAGAGGCGCTGTTCGAGGCCGCCCCCGACATCTTGCGCACGCTGGAACGCGCCGGCAGCGCCCTACCCAACGACCTGCGCGCCGTCGCCGAGTCGTATCGGGCGCGGGTAGCCCTCCTGCTGGGCAATCTGACGCTGGCTGAACAAAGCGCCAACAGCGCCTACAGCCTCGACCCGACGCCGAACAATCTGCTGGTGCGCGCAGACGTACGCGCCGCACTGGGCCGCTTCGACGATGCCCGCGCCGACTATCGCGCCGTGCTCGATGCCACAGCCGACGTGAACGAAGGCCTAGCCCTGCTGGCGCGCAATGGCCTAGAAGCGCTGCCGGCGCGTATCACCGCCACCGCAGCAGTCACGGCCACCGCACGCGCCGAAATCACCGCTACCGCACAGGCCAATGCCACCGCCACTGCCGAGCTGGCCACCGCCACCGCCGTTCAACAAGAGACCGCCACCGCCGAGGCCGTGCTCTCACTGACCCCCACCCCCGAGCCGACCGCCACCCCATAAAACACCACCAGGGCATCACATCCCCGCCTGCCCGACCGCGCACCGCACACAGCCTCCTTCTCTGCTGATAGAAGGAGGCTGGCGGGGGAATGCACAGGATAATCGCTTCAAATTTTCTGGTCGTAGGGG
>DAOUCZ010000155.1:0-3906 GCA_034431675.1 Anaerolineae bacterium
TCACCCTCGCCAAACGGCATCTGGATGGGCACAGGGTTGCCGTTGACGCGCTCGATAATCATCTTGACCGTACGGGTGAAGTTCGCACCCATGCGATCCATCTTGTTGACAAAGCAGATGCGCGGCACGCGGTACTGGTCGGCCTGACGCCACACCGTCTCGGACTGCGGCTCTACGCCCGCCACCGCGTCGAACACCACCACACCGCCGTCCAGCACGCGCAGCGAACGCTGCACTTCGGCCGTGAAGTCGACGTGCCCGGGGGTGTCGATGACGTTGACCTGATGGCCCTTCCACTGCGCCGTCACAGCAGCCGAGGTGATCGTGATACCACGCTCACGCTCTTGCTCCATGTAGTCGGTGGTGGCTGCGCCCTCGTGCACCTCGCCGATGCGGTGCACCATACCTGTATAGTACAGCACGCGCTCGGTGGTGGTGGTCTTGCCGGCGTCAATGTGGGCGATGATGCCGATATTGCGAACTTTTTCTAGGTCGGGCCTAGTGTCGAGCGTTTTCGCCATGTTTTGCTCTATGCCACTCGTGGGTAATCTGACGGGATGGAAGCCTACTTATAATGCGCAAAGGCACGGTTGGCTTCCGCCATGCGATGGGTCTCGTCCTTCTTCTTGATCGAGTTCCCTTGACCATTGGCCGCGTCCAGCAGCTCGGCAGCCAGCTTGTTGGGCATGCCCTTGCCAGAGCGCGAGCGCGCATTGGCCAGCAGCCAACGCATCGCCAGCGATAGACCACGCTCGGTGGTCACTTCCACTGGCACTTGATAGGTCGAGCCGCCCACGCGCCGCGGCTTCACCTCGACGGCGGGGGTCACGTTGCGCAGGGCCTGCTCAAACACCTCCAGCGGCGGGCGCTTGGCCTTCTCTTCGATGATGTCGAAAGCACCATACATGATGCCCTGCGACGTGCTGCGCTTGCCACCATACATCATGCGATTGATGAACATGGTGACGCTGACGCTGTTGTACTTGTTATCGGGTGCGACGGGGCGCTTGGGGGGAGAATTTCTTCTCGGCATCTTAAACTAACCTTATCCGTTACTTCTTGCCCTTCGCGGGAGCGGCGGCGGCGCCAGCCTTAGGACGCTTAGTCCCATACTTGCTGCGCGCTTGCAGGCGGTTCTTCACACCGTCCGAGTCCAACGTGCCACGCACGATGTGATAGCGAACACCCGGCAAGTCCTTCACACGGCCGCCGCGCACCAGCACGACACTGTGTTCTTGCAAGCTGTGGCCTTCGCCGGGAATATATGCGGTCACTTCGATGCCGTTCGACAAACGAACACGAGCAACCTTCCGCAGTGCCGAGTTCGGCTTCTTCGGCGTCATGGTACGCACCACCGTGCATACCCCACGCTTCTGAGGCGCGCCCATCGGCTGCTTTGTCCGCCGCTGCGAGTAGGCGTTCAGCGTGTATTGCAGCGCCGGCGCTTTACTCTTGAACTTCTTGTTCTGGCGGCCCTTACGCACCAACTGATTGATGGTCGGCATACTTACTCCGTCCTACTTTCGGTAACTGGCGTCAGGCGCACAAAAAGGCGAAGTACGACAAGCCGTCGTTCGCCCGGTGCTACCTGCCGTAACGAGCCTCAGCACAAATTGCGCTGCACTTTCGTCACATACACTCGGTTCAGCACCAACATCATTGCCTCTCTCTTAAGAGGGTGAGTCAGTGCCGGTCTTTCACGGGCCGTATCCTATCAGCCCCCTCATCCCCTGTCAAGCAACAGTCAAGCAAAAACCGGTTTTTTAATGCCGTTCTCATATTTAACGGCGGACAGCGCCTTCATAAAGGAATGCCACGTGCAGTTTGCGCCAAAAAAGGTTAGAATACGTTAAGAGCGCGGCGTCATGCCACCTCGATAAGGCAAAACCCTGTGGATACCCCTTTCCCTCTCCCCTTGTGGCAAGCCCCCCCTGTGGGACGGGCAAACCCCGCCGCACTGCGCCGCACCCTTGTGATATTGGCGCTGGTGCTGTCGGCTTGCCGCGCCGCCCTCACCCCCGCCCCGCTCAAGCTGCCGGTGATGGTGCCGCAGCAGTTGATTGCCGGCCAGAGCATCACCGTCACCGTCGGGCCGACCGATGCCGCCGACGGCACGGGCGTCGGTCTGGTGATGGTGGGCAGCCTTGGCCCGCGTGTGTACCAGAGCACTTTTCAGCGCGGCGTGGCCATCTTTATCATCCCCGCCGAGCACACCCTCCAGACGGGCACACTGGCCTTTGTGGCCGCCGCAGACCGTGCACGCGGCGAAGCCGGCGCTATCCTGCGCAGCCGGATACGGTTTGGCGTGCCGGGCCAGTGGCACACGTCCTTCTGACCGGACACCCTCGCCATGGCACTACCGGATTGACCTCAAATGGCGTATCTTTGAGACAATCAACCTTGGGAGGCCACCGCGCCGTGTCACGCCGATTGATCGCCTGCCTTGCCGTGCTGCTGATGCTGACAGCCTGTCAGCCTGCCCCACAGGCCTATCAGCCGCTGCCCACGCTTTTTCCCTCGCCCACCCCGCCGGGGTTCACGCTCGAAGAGGCCGAGCGCGTCGCGGGCGAGTTCCTTTATGCTTGGCAGACCGGCGACTATGCCGAGATGTACGCCCGCATCAGCTTTGGCGCGCGTGAGGCCACCCCTTTCGAGCAGTTTGCCGGCTTTTATCAAGCAGCCGCCAACACCATGACTCTGCAAAGCCTGAGCACACAAGCCCGTGCGCTGGCCCGTGACCCGTCCGCCCCGCGCCTTGTCAACCTGACCTATGACGCCAGCTTCGAGACGCGCATGATGGGGGGGTTCACCGACAGCGGACGGCGTCTGACGCTGGTGTTTGACGACCGCGACGGCGCATGGCGCGTGGCATGGACACGCGGCGACCTGTTCCGCGAGCTGGAGAACAGCGGTCAGCTGCGCCTGATTACCACACCGGTCAACCGTGCCAACATCTATGACCACGACGGGGTGGTGCTGGCCATGCAAGACGAGCGCCTCATCATCACGGTCGAGGTGGTGCGGCGTAACATCCCCGATGAACCAGCCTGCCTTGCCGCCCTGAGTGAGGCCTCACGCCTAACGCTGGCCCAGCTGACCGCCCGCCTCAATGCCCAACCCGCCGACTGGGTCAACGAAATCGCCATCATCGAGCCGCAGGCCTACACCCGCGCTCGCGATCAGCTGGTGGCCCACTGCGCCGCCAACTTTGGCAGCCGCCCCGCGCGCCGCTATCCCAACGGCAGCTTGATGCCGCACATCCTCGGCACGGTGGGCTACCTTGATGCCGCCGACCTGCCCGCCGTGCTGGCAGAAGGGTTTCAGCAAGATGCCATCTTGGGCCGCAGCGGCATCGAACGCCAATGGGACGCCGTGCTGCGCGGTGTGCCGCGCGCCGAGTTGGTGATCGAAAACGCCGCAGGGGCACGCCTGCGCACGCTGGCCGAGCGCGCCTCCGAGCCGGCTCAAGCCGTCTGGCTGACCATCGACAGCGACCTACAGCAAAAAACACTCGACCTGCTGGCCGCAGCCTATGCTCAAAACGCCGACGGCGGGGCGCGCAACAGCCGCGGCGCTGCCGCCATCGTGATGGACGTCAACACCGGCGCGATTCTGGCCATGGTCAGCTACCCCAGCTATGACGGCAACGCCTTCACCCCCTATCCGGTGATGGGGCGCGAAGCCGCACAAGACATCATCGCCAAAACCAGCACCGACCCGCGCCTGCCGCTGCTCAACCGCGCCACACAAGGGCGCTATCCGTCCGGCTCGGTGATGAAAATCGCCACCTCGCTGGCCGTGGCCGAAAGCGGCGTCTACAACGTCGATCAACGCTACTCGTGCGGGGGCAGCTGGACGCGCGACGGCATCACCCGCACCGACTGGTTTGCCCCCGGCCAGGGCACG
>DAOUCZ010000156.1:0-5222 GCA_034431675.1 Anaerolineae bacterium
GAAAAGGGTCATCAGTCGTTTATCGACGGCGTGCAGCACTTGCTCTACCACGCTGCGCAGCTCCGCCGCTTCACCGCTGACTTCGGCATCAAACAAGGCTTTGGTCACCACGTGGATGGTGTATTCCGACATAAAGCCTTCGAGGTCGATTTGTGCACCATCTTGCCACTGTTGTGCGATGTCTTGGGCAAAGCGAACCATCAGGTCGGCATAGGCTGCCACCCGTTTGTGATGAAAAGCAGGGGAGACCAGCTTGCGCTGGGTGCGCCAGCTTTCCCCATCATTGACGAATAAGCCATTGCCCAGTAACGGGCGCATCACGGCTTTGGTGGATGCGCTCTTGTGATAGGCCGAGGCATTGGAGACCAGCACATCATGGATGATTTCGGGAGAGTTGGCGACAAAGACCCGAAACGGCCCGAACCGCCAGCGCACAAGGTCGCCGTCCCGCGGCGATTCCGCCAGCATCGGCAGTGGGGTGTCAAAAAAACGGCGCATGTGGCCGGCAGGGGATAGGGTGCGAGGGCCATCCTTCGCAATCGAGACGCTCATATATCTCCTCCTATGGGGGATATTGGAGGTTGTGAAAAATGGTACAAATGCTATGATATGCCCCTTTCTGGGGGATGTCAATGAGATAGCTTTTATCGGGCTTTTAGGGTGCACTGACTCGGATAAGTTACGATTGCGAACGCATGTGAAGTTAAAAGGAGACTGTGTGATGTCGATGCATCAGGCCTTTGCCAACCTTGAAGGCCATTCATATATGAGTTTGACCACCTATCGTAAAAGTGGACAGCCAGTGCCAACGCCGGTCTGGTTTGTGGCCGAAGGCAGCAAGCTGTATCTACTGACTTTGGGGGATGCTGGCAAGGTGAAGCGTATTCGCAATCAACCGCAGGTGATGGTGGCGCCGTGTAAAGCCAATGGAGAGGTTTTGGGTGAGGCAGTGGCTGGCATGGCCCGTGTGTTGGATGCAGACAGTGGCCAACATGCCAATCGACTGCTGACGCGCAAATATGGTGTGTTTAAGCGTTTATTTGACCTTGTACACAGGGTAACCGGGCGCTATGCCACACGCGTGTATATTGAGATTGTGCCGCGTTAGCTACCGATCGGGCGATAGACCTCGGTGACGCTGTTTACTTGCTGGATGAGGGAAATCAGGCGGGTAATCTGGCGAGGTTCACTGACCTCAACCTTGAGTGAGAGGGTCGAGATGTCGCCGCGGCGGGTGACGCGCAAATCTTGGATATTGATGCGTTCGTCAGCGATGACAGAGGTGACATCGCGGGCGAGGCCGGCGCGGTCATAGGCCACGACGTCAAGCGGAACGACATAGCGTTGGGCGTCTTGCTGCTCGCCCCAAGAGACGTCAATCAGGCGCTGGCGTTCCACTTCGGGCAGGTTGACGATGTTGGGACAGTTGGCGCGGTGGATGGTGACGCCGCGCCCGCGGGTGATGAACCCTGCAATTTCGTCACCGGGGACGGGGTTGCAGCAGGTGGCAAGGCGGGTGAGCATCCCTGCTGCACCAACCCCCATGATGGCGCCGGTGGTGGGTTGAGAGCGGTTGGGGCGGGGCTTAAAGAGTTTTTCGGGCTGGGTTTGCAGGTCGCGCTCGCGCTGGCGGCGGCGCTCATCTTCTAGGGCGCGGTTAGAGATTTGGCTGCTGTTGATGTTGCCCGAGCCGACCTCGGCAAAGAAATCTTCGACGCTGGGCAGCTCAAAGAGATCGGCCAGCGCATTAAAGGTCATGCTGTTCGACAGGCCAAGGCGCTGAAGTTCGTGCTCTACGATGTCGCGGCCCATGGCGATGTGCTGCTCGCGGTCGAGCTTGCGGAAGAAGTGGCGGATTTTTTCACGCGCGCGGCTGGTGACGCAGTATCCGGCCTCGGGGTTGAGCCAATCGCGACTGGGGCGGCCTTGTTTGACGGTGATGATTTCGACTTGGTCACCGGATTTGAGCTTGTAGTTCAGTTTGACCTGCTGGCCATGAACACGTGCGCCGCGCGCGCGGTGACCGATGTCGGTATGGATGTGGTAGGCAAAGTCGATCGGGGTTGCGCCGGCGGGGAGGTCAATAATCTCGCCTTTGGGCGTGACGGCATAGACTCGGTCTTGAAAGAACTCAGTTTTGAGGGCATCGACATATTCATCGGCGCTGCTATCGACCTCTTGGCCGAATTCCATCATCTTGCGCAGGGCGTTTAGGCGGCGTTCGTAATCTGAGTCGTTTTGGACGCCCTCTTTATACTTCCAGTGTGCGGCGATGCCGTATTCGGCGTGGTGGTGCATCTCCCATGTGCGGATCTGGATTTCGACCGTTTTACCGTTTTCGTCGTAGACCGCGGTGTGGAGGCTTTGATAGTGGTTGTCTTTGGGTTGGCCGATGTAGTCGTCAAATTCGCGCGGGATGGGCTTCCATAGGTTGTGGACGACGCCAAGTGCTTGATAGCACTCATGCAGCTGGTTGACAATCACACGTACGGCGCGTACATCAAAAACCTGCTCGAAGGGGATGTTTTTGCGGCGCATCTTGTTGTAGATGCTGGTAATGTGTTTGGGGCGTCCCGCTACCGTGGCATTGGTGATGCCGCTCTTGGCCAGTTCGCCGCGTAGGCGATCAACGATGCGCTGCATATAGGCTTCGCGGTCGGCGCGGCGCTCATCGATGCGGGCGGCGATGCTGCGATAGACTTCGGGTTCGAGATAGCGCAGAGACAGGTCTTCGAGTTCCCATTTGATTTGCCAGATACCGAGTCGGTTGGCCAGTGGGGCGAAGATGTCCATGGTCTCGCGGGCGATTTTTTCTTGCTTTTCGGGCTTCATATAGCCAAGGGTGCGCATGTTATGAAGGCGGTCTGCCAGCTTGATGAACATGACGCGGATGTCTTCGCCCATGTGCATAAACATGCGGCGGATATATTCAAGTTCTTTGTTGATGGCGGTTTTTTTGCGGCCTGTCGGGTCTTTGCTTAGGTTGGCCTCGACCGGGATATTTTTGAGCTTGGTGACTCCCTCGACCAAGCGCGCCACAGTGCTGCCGAATTCTTCGCGCAGTTCATCGATGGTAATGGGGGTATCTTCGACGATGTCGTGCAGCAGGCCGGCGGCGATGGCTTCGGCCTCCAGCTTTAGGTCTGCCAGAATAGCCGCAACGGCAACACAATGAGTAAAATAAGGTTCTCCCGATTTACGCACCTGACCAAAGTGGGCGGCTTCGGCCTTGCGATAGGCGCGTTCCACAAGGGATTGATCGTTGGGGTTGAGGCGCTGCATCGCTCCGAGCAGATCTTCGAGCGAGGTGGGGGTGAATGTGGTCATGGTCATTGGGGCAGCCCCTACAAGTTTTTACCGACTTGCAACAAGAACTTAACGTTATATGTTATCACGATTCGACAAAAAAGGGGCAGATTTACCCCTGAGTGGAGGTGTGGTATGGCGGACTTGATGCCGGTGAGTGAAGCGTTAGGCCGTATTTTGGCGGATGTTGGGCCTGTGGGCGCAGAAGAAGTTCCTTTGCGTCAGGCGGTAGGGCGGGTATTGGCCACCGATTTATATAGCCCGCTGGATTTACCGCCGTTTGATGTGTCATCGATGGATGGGTATGCGGTGCGTGCGGCGGATGTGCCGCATGAGGGCATCCGTTTGCGCGTGGTGGCCGATGTGGCTGCTGGACATACCCTGCAAGGGATGCTGGACGAGGGGGAGGCTGCCCGCATCATGACGGGTGCGCCGATACCGCCCGGGGCAGATGCAGTGATACCGGTGGAGTTGACGGATGCGCTGTGGGGTGGGCAGCCGGGGCTGCCCGGGCCATTAGAGGTGACGTTTCGGCGTGGGGCGCAGGTTGGTGACAATATCCGACGGCGCGGCGAAAACGTGATACGGGGTCAGCTGGTGCTGGGGGCGGGCACAGTGCTGCGGCCACAAGATGTGGGAATGGTGGCGTCGTTGGGGCTGGCGAATATCAGCGTCAGCCGTCAGCCAATGGTGGTGGTGATTAGTTCTGGCGATGAGCTTGTTGCGCCCGGCGAGCCGCTGCCTGCTGGTGCGATTTATGAGTCGAATGGGTTGATGTTGGCAGGATTAATTGAGCAGTGGGGGGGGCGGGCGATGGTTCTACCGACCGCCAAAGACGCCCGCGAGTCGGTGCAATCCATGCTGGAGTCTGCGTTGGCCTTGCACCCTGACGCGATTGTTAGCTCGGCTGGGGTCTCTGTAGGGGCGGCCGATTATGTGAAGGTGGTGCTGGAAGAGATGGGGCAGGTGGAGTTCTGGAAGGTGAACATTCGCCCGGGGAAGCCGCTGGCTTATGGGGTGGTGCGTGGCAAGCCGTTTTTTGGTTTGCCGGGCAATCCGGTGAGCGCGATGGTGACAGCGATGGTGATGCTGCGCCCCGCGCTGCTGCGGATGACGGGCCAGATAGATGACAGCCAAATGCTGCGGGTGGTGACGGGGCAAGACATCCCTTCGGATGGGCGACAGAGCTATGTACGTGTGACGCTGAACCGTGAGGGAGGGCAGACGGTTGCTTATATGACCGGCACACAGAGTTCGGGGGTGCTACTTTCGATGGTGATTGCTGATGGGCTGTTGATTGTGCCAGAGGGGGTTATGTCACTGCCGATGGGGAGTGAGGCGGACGTGCTGCCTTTGCGATAGTGCTGGTATCAGCAAGACGTCCGCAGGGCCTATATGACCATGCGGACGTCTTGAGGTGTTTTGTGCTGTGGGGATTAGCCGCGGTGATTGCGCAGGGTGCGCTCGAAGATGTCTTCGTTGTCTTCGCCACCACGGCGGCGACCGCCGCCTTTGCCGCGGTTGGCGTGCTTGGCGGCATTGCGGGCGCTGGCTTCGCCTTTGGCGGTGGCCTTCTGGAAGGCGAGGGCAAAGGCGGTCATGGCGGGTTCGTCGTCAGACTCTTGAATGTCTTCGGCGCGGACACGCTCTTCGGGGGCCTTCAGGCTGAGGTCGATTTGCTTCTTCTTCTTGTTGACCTTGAGGACGCGGGCATTGACGGTATCACCGACCTTGACCACATCCGAGGCGTTGCGCACATAGCCATCGGCCAGCTCAGAGATGTGAACCATGCCGGCGCGTTCTGCACCGATGTCCACAAATGCGCCATAGCTCTCGACGCGGGTGACTTGACCGCTGAAGGTTGCACCTTCTACGATGTCGTCCCAAGATACGGTGGCTGGCTTGACCAGCGAGAC
>DAOUCZ010000157.1:0-14723 GCA_034431675.1 Anaerolineae bacterium
ATCGCGATGCGCCCGTGACGTCGGGCAGTTCACGAACTGCCCCTACAAAACCCATCGCGATGGGTTTTGACCCCACCAGAAAATTTGAAGCAATTACCCTGGGTGGATGGGCCTTGGAGCATGGCTCAAATCTTAAGCCATGCAGGGTGAGTTGTGTTATACTCTGCCTAAGTTAGTTCTATTGACACAAGATGGTAAGAGGCACAAGCGATGGCACGCAAAATTGTTGAAACCAATGACCCGCGTCTCAGTCAGATCGAAATCCACGGCGAGCTGACCCACGAGGATATGACCTGTGACAGCGAGCTGGGGCTGGGCAGGGGCAAGCCGATGTGGGTGCTGCTGGACGTCACCCATATGAGCGTGGCCCTGCCCGAAGATTTCTTGGACGCCTCGCGCAAGTCGTGGTTTATGAACCCTGACCTACAGCATATGGCGGTCTATGCGCGCAGCTCCCTGCTGGCGGGTGTCGCCTCGATGATTGCCAAGCTCACCCGCCGCAAAGACAAATTGTCGGTACATACCTCGTACGACGCCGCCATCGCCCATCTGCACGGCCTGATGGACGAACATCGCTAGCCGGCGCGCTCAGCTGGCCGACTGTGGGGCGGCATCCAGCGGCTGAAGCTTGTCCTCACGCGCTTGCAGCCAGTGGATGGTGCTCATGGCCGCGCTCACCCCCTGCCCGACCGAGGTCGCTACCTGACGCCACTGCTCATCCTGAATCTCGCCGGCGGCAAACACGCCCTCGACGTTGGTGCGATACAGGTCGTCGGTGATGACGTAGCCGGCGTCGTTGGTGGCCAGCTGGCCACCAAACACCGCGCTGTTGGGCGTGTGCCCGATGAAGATGAACACCCCCTCGGTCGGCTTTTCGGACAGCTCACCGGTGACCGTGTTACGCAGGGTCACGCCGCTGACGATGCCGCTGTCGTTGGCGTGGATGCGCTCGACCACGCTGTTCCACACAAAGCTGATTTTGGGGTTATCGAAGGCGCGCTTTTGCAGCGCCACCCCGGCCCGCAGGCTGTCGCGGCGGTGGATGATTTCGACCTTGCTGGCAAACTTGGTCAAGAACAGCGCCTCTTCGATGGCGCTGTCGCCGCCGCCCACCACCACAATCGGCTTGCCGCGGAAGAAAAAGCCGTCACATGTGCCGCAGTAGCTCACCCCGCGTCCCACGCCGGCATCTTCGCCCGGCACGCCCAGCTTGCGCGGGTTTGCCCCGATGGTGACGATGACCGCGTCGGCCAGATAGGTCGTGTCGGTGGTCTTCACCGTAAACGGCGTCCCCTGCGAGAAATCGACCGACTGCACGAGGTCATAGACGATGCGCGTGCCAAAGTGCTCGGCCTGCTCCTTAAACTTATCGACCAGTTCTGCGCCGCTGACGTTGCCAAACACGCCCGGATAGTTCTCGATGTCGTGGGTGAGGCCGAGCTGACCGCCCAGTGTATCGCCGGCAATCATCACCGGATTGAGCTGGGCACGGGCGGTATAGATGGCGGCCGCAAAACCGGCAGGCCCGCTGCCGATGATGACGACGCGCTCGCGCTGGATGGTGGACATAAAGGTCTCCTAGGGTCTGGTTGGATGGGGATTACGATATGGCTGTGGGATAAGCACGGTTTTGGACGATGAGGGTGGGGCTATTGGGCATCGCGGGCGGCGCGCTCGGCCTTGAGGATGGCCACGAGGGCTTCAAATTCCTCGCGGCAGTCACGCCAGTGTTTCATATGGTGCTCAAACTCGGGCATGATGTCCTCTAGGCGCTCGCCATTGGCGACCCGCTCGGCAAGGCGCGAGATGTCCTCGCACGCATCCGTGCAGTCCATGGCCACACAGTCCTCGTCGAGGGGCTGAGACAGCACAAAATCGAGCAGGCGGCTCAGCTCATCGCTCGGGTGCGGGGTGGAAGGGGTGGGATCGGTCATGGTCGGGCATTCCTCATCAGTCTACGACTCTGGACGGGGACGAGCGGGACGGTCTTACCATGCACAGATGGCGGGGATTGGGGCGTTAGCTGCGCTGGAACAGGTTGAGCACGTAATCGACGCTGAGGCCGTTGGCTTCTAGGGCGGTCTTGAGCTTGCGACGGGCGTCGTGCAGCAGCTTATACAGCGCGTTGCGGTTGGTGTCCAGTTGTTCGGCCACGATGTCCATCGGGATGCCGCGCAGGGCCACCGCCTCGAGCGCCTTATACTGCCGGTCGGTCAGGGCATCGCTCAGCAGGGCCATCACCCGATTCAGTGTGTCGGCCTGCTCGGCGGCACGCTCGGGGTTGGGCGGCGGTTCACTAATCAGGCTGGCCTCTGCCGGCAGGGTCTCGCCCTCGGCGGTCAGGTTATCAAGGCTGAAGTCGCGGTAGCGTGCACGGCGCAGCTCGGAAATGGCGATGCGCGTGGCGATGCGGTTGGCCCACGTGGTGAACTGGCTTTCGCCGCGAAAGTGCGATAGGTTGCCCAGCACGCGCATCACCGTGTCCTGCGCAAGGTCTTCGGCCATCTGCTGAAGCTCTTGAGGGGGGGTGTCGCGCAGGTCGCTGCGCTCCTGACTGAGATAGTAATAGATGCTGCGCTGCACACGCACGCGCAAATCGGCCAGCGCCTCGGCCTGACGGGGGCTGTCGGGGGCAAGATCTGCCAGCCATTGGTCGTTGGTGCGCTCGTTGGGGCGCTCGGTCATGCGTGCCTCGCTCAGATAATACCGCATAGCCCCGCCATTATAGCACCCCCCGCCCCCCCTTGCGATGACCTACGGTGCGCTGGAGGCCGTTTGCCGCAGCACCGCCCACACAAAGCGCGGCAGGCGCAGCATCCGGCGTGCGCGCCACGGCTGACGCACCAGCCGGAACAGCCATTCAAGGCCGGCACGCCGCATCCAGATCGGCGCACGCGGCACGATGCCAGCGATAAAGTCAAACGAGCCGCCCACCCCCATCGCCATCGCCACGCGCAGGCGCGGCAGGTTGCGCGCAATCCATTGGTCTTGCACCGGCGCGCCATAGGCCACAAACAGCACGTCCGCCCCGCTGGCGTTCACCCGTTCGACGATGGCATCTTCTTCATCAGGGCGAGGGCTGCCGGCATAGACGCCAGCCACACGCAGCGCCGGATGACGCGCCGTCAGCACTGCCGCGGCCCGCTCGGCCACCCCCTCTGCCGCGCCCAAAAAGAACACCCGCCACCCCTCGCGCGCGGCCCGCTCGGCAATCAGCGGCACGCCGTCCGAGCCGGTGACGCGCTCTGGCAGGGCACGCCCAAGCCGTTTGGCCGCCCACAGCAAGCCGACTCCATCCGCCACGTTCAAATCGGAGCGCAGCAGGATGGCGCGGAAAATCGGGTCTTGCTGCGCCACCATCACAAACTCGGGGTTGACCGTGCAGATGTGATGCGCGCGGTCGCCGGCGCGCACCCATTCTCCTATCTGCGCCAGCAGGCCCTCAAAGGTGATGGCGTGCACCGGGATGCCGACAATCGTGACCGCCGGCGTTGACGTGGAAGGTGGCGCGGGCGCAGGCGGCGGCGGATAGGCAGCGGGTTGACGCGCCGCATCCACCACCGCATCCACCGTAACAAGGCGCATACAGGTGCGCGCTGCGCATCCGGTCTTGCTGCCAAGGCTGTGCCCATAAAAGCTGCACGGCGAACACTCCACCCCCGAGCGCACCACCGCCGCCGGCGTCTGCACATCCCACGGACGCCACGCCGCCGCAGAGGTCGGCCCAAAGATGACCACCGCCGGCGCGCCAACCGCCGCCGCCAGATGCGACACCCCCGAATCCGTGCCCAGATAGCGCCGCGCCCCTGCCAGCACGCTGGCCAACTGTGGTAGGTGGGTCTGGCCGGTGATGTCCAGCACGTCGGGGGTGGTCAGGTTCGCGCGTACCGCCGCTGAGTCGTCTCCCGCCCCGCCCACCAGCACCACGCGCGCGCCGTGCTCCGCGGCGATGCGGTCTGCGGCCTGCGCCAGCGCCTGCGGCTCCCAGCGCCGCGCAAGGTTATATGGCCCGCCGCCGGCATGCACCACGATATACGGTCTATCATCCGGCAGGGGGAAGGGCGCGCGCGCCACCACGCACGGGCGCGGCGCAGGGTCTGCCCCCAACAGGCTGACCAATGCCAGCCAATATTCGGCATGATGCCGCTCAAAGCCGACATCCGTCACGCGATCGGTGAGGAAGCGCCCGCGCCCGTTGTCCAGCCCGATGCGCCGCCGTGCCCCGCTCAAATAGGCCAGCAGCGCATATTTGAGTGCCCCCGACCGTGTGCTGAGGTGATGGAAAAACATCACGTGGTCAAACCGCTCGGCGCGCAGCTGCCAAAACAGCCTCAGCATCTGGCGCAGCGGGGCATAGCGCGGCAGGGGATAGACCGCATCGACCAGCCCTGTCCCATCGACCAGCGGCGCAGCGTGCGGTGAGGTCAGCAGCGCGATGTGCGCCTGTGGGTGCGCCTGACGCAGCGCAGACAGCGCCGGCGTGGTCAAAATCAAATCGCCGATGTCGGCCCACTGCACCGCCAAGATACGCATCAGCTCACCGCCTCTTGCAGCGCGCTGAGCGCCTGTGCGGCGCACGCCTCCCACGTGAAGCGCGCAGCCTGCTGTGGGCCGGCAGCGCTCAGGCGGGCACGCAGCTCGTCGTCGGTGGCAAGCCGCATCAGCCCGTCGGCGATGTCCTGCACGTCCAACGGGTTGACCAGCACCGCGTGCTCACCGGTCAGTTCGGGCAAGCTGGAGCTGTTGGCCGCCAGCACCGGCACGCCAAGACCCATCGCCTCGACTGCCGGAAAGCCAAACCCCTCATACAGCGACGGGAAGACAAGGCCGAGCGCGCCGCGCAGCAGTGCGCCTTTCTCCTCATCGCTGACATAGCCGGCCAGCGTCACACCCGCCACGCCCTCCGCCCATGACGGGTCATACAGCCAGCCTTTGCCGCCGGCCAAGACCAGCCCGGGCGCATCCTCACCCAATGCGCTGCGCAGCTGGGTATAGGCCTGCACCAACCGCGCGATGTTCTTGCGCGGCTGAAGCGTGCCAACATACACCAGATAGCGCTCTGGCAGCCCAAGCCGCTGGCGCAGCGGCGCGAGCGCCCCAACCGGCGGCGGCGTCACCCCCGGGTAGGCCACGCGGATTTTGCCCGCCGGCGTGCCATAGAAGCGCGTCAGGTCTTGGGCGGTGGCGCGGCTGTCGGCCAGCACGCGCGCGGCACGGGTGGCGCTCCAGCGCGTGGTCAGCTCCAGATAGGCGCGGGCGCGGGCCGGATGTGCTTGTGGAAAATAACGGTATCCAAGGTCGTGTACGGTGACCACGGCAGGCCCGCGCATCACCAGCGGCAGGGTATGGGCCGGTACAAAGGCCACATCAGGCCGATCGGCCCACAGCGCCGCCGCAAAACGGGTGTGCGTCCACACCCGCCGCTGCGGGATGACACGCAGCTCAACCTGCGGCACGGCGGGGAACAGTCCTGCCGGCGGCTCATCACGAAAATACAGCCCAAAGCGGTGCTCCGGCGCAGCAGCCACCAGCGCGCGGATCAGTTCCAGCGCGTAGCGTTCTGTGCCGGTCGGGTTGGGGACGGTTGTCCTGCTGGCATCAATGGCGATGTGCATGGCGGCGTCGGTTATATCAACACAGCCACAACCGAGGCCACCAGCACCATCCCGCCGATGGCGGCCAGTGTGCCGCTGGTCGGGCGGCTGAGGCCGCCGGTCAGGGCCAGCGCTGCGCCCAGCACCATCCACGGCGCACTGACCGGCAGAGCCAGTAGGCTCACGGTCGGCAGGCCGACCAACACGCCACCCCCCAGCGCACACAGCCCGCTGAACAGCGCCCCGCGCGCCCAGCGCCGCGCCGTCAGCCAATAAGACAGCAGCGATGCGCCAGCAATCAGCAGCGCCAGCGCGGCGGTTTGCTGCGCGCTTACCGGTGGGATGTCCAGCGCGCTGCCAAAGGTCAGCAGCGCGCCCAGCGCCATCAGCCCCAGTGCCGGCACAATCGAGGCCGGCCTGCCGGCCTGCACCCGCGCCATGCCCGGGCGGGCAAAGCGATACGACTCGGCCCAGCGCCGATATTCTTCCTCGGCACGGCGCTCGGCCTCGATGCGCTCGCGCTCGGCGGCCTCGGCGGCGGCCTGTTTGCTCATCACATCGTCCAGCGACCCCAAGGCGGCCAGCGCCGCATCGATGTCGATGTCCAGCGGGGCGGTCTCGGCGCTGCCAAAATCCTCCAGCAGCGACTCGTCATCCAGTAGGGGCAGTTCGTCGTCGGCCTCGTCGGCCAGCAGGTCATCCGGCTGGTCTGCCCCGCCCACTTCTTGTGATGGGGCGTGCGCCGGCGCGTCATCGCCCGATGAGGGCAAGGCGTCCTCCGACGGCGGGAGGTCGGTGGGCGAGGTGGGCGGGGTCAGCTCATCGGTCATAGGGGTATCCGTGGGTGATTGGTTTTCTTCGTCGTCACGCTGCCATGTCGGGGCAATCCGCTGCCGGAGGCGATGCCACACACGGGTCTGGCGGATGCGCCGGCTGAAGCGCCACAGGCGGCCATACCATGCATTATACCGCCGAAACCGTTCCATTTCTTGCGCACGCCGAGGCTGCACAGGGCAACCGCTTCAAAATCAGTAGGAGCGCATCGTGATGCGCCCGTGAAGCATCGTGATGCGCCCGTGAAGCATCGTGATGCGCCCGTTTGACCCTACCAGAAAATTTGAAGCGATTACCCTGCGAGTCTGTAGTGACCTGCGCAAACATCAGCAGTGACGCATCATAATAATCGAGCACACCCAGCACCACAAAGTGCTTTTCCACGTTTTGCTGGGCGATGCTCAAAGCGTCTGCCGGCAGGGGGAGAGTAGATGACGCCGCGTTTTTCGGCCATGCGCCCCGACACAACACCAAAAATCCCCCTGTCTCCAGATGCGGAGACAGGGGGTAGGAGGGAGGGACTGCACTGGCCGGAGGGGTTAGGCCTTCAGGGCCTTCACGGGGATGGTGCGGGGCAGGGCGCTCTGGGCCTTGGGCAGGGTCAGAGTCAGCAGGCCGTTCTCAAAGGTGGCCTCGACGCTGTCGTTGTCAATCACGTTGGGCAGGCGCAGAGTGCGGCTGAACTTGCCCCATGTGCGCTCGCGCAGCAGCACGCGCTCGCCTTCCTTCTGCTCGCTGACGCGCTGCGGGATTTCGGCGCTGACGGTCAGGACGCCTTCGTTGAGGTTGACGGTGATGTCCTCGGCCTTGACGCCGGGCAGGGCGGTGGTGACGGTGTAGGCGCTGTCGGTTTCCACCACGTCCAGCGCCAGCAGGCCGGTGGCCGTGTCGGCGGTCGGGCGGATGACGCGTGCCGCGTCCTCAAAGAAATTGCTCAACATACGTTCCATCGACGCAAGTTCACGCAGCGGGTTTTGACGAATGATGATCGACATGATTTTTGCCTCCTTTTATGGTGCGTCTTTGTCCTCTTTTGGCGGCGCACCGTGTATCAATTGATGTTGCCTTCACTATAGTCTTGCTGTGTATGAGGGCTATATGACGGGTGTCAGAGGTGTATCAAAGGCGTATCAGAACCATATAAGCGGGATAAACAGGCGCAAAAAAAGCCCCCGTCTCCAGCCCGAGACGGGGGCGAAAAAAGGCAGGACAACCGGCTTAGCTCAGCACCTCAACGCACATGGCCACCGCCTCTCCGCCGCCAAGGCACAGCGCCGCCACGCCGCGCTTCAGCCCACGGGTTTTGAGGGCATGAATCAGGGTAATCAGCACGCGCGCGCCGCTTGCCCCCAGCGGGTGGCCCAGCGCAATCGCGCCGCCGTGCACGTTCACCTTCTCCAGCGGAACGGCGTGCCCGTCGCGCGCAAGGCCGCGCAAATCGGCCAACACTTGCGCCGCAAAGGCCTCGTTGACCTCATACAGGTCAACATCAGCGGCAGTCCAGCCAGCGCGTGCCAGCGCCACCGGTATCGCCTTGACCGGCGCATAGAAAATCCACTTGGGATCGACCGCCGCCTGCCCATAGCTGACCACGCGGGCCAGCGGGGTGTGGCCGTGCTGCTCGGCATAAGCCATGCTGCCCACCACCAAGGCCGCCGCGCCGTCGTTCATGCCCGGGGCGTTGCCGGCGGTCACTGCGCCATCGGCCTCAAAGGCCGGCTTCAGCGCCGACAGCGCGTCGAGGGTGGTCTCGCGGCGGATAGGCTCGTCGCTCTCGATGATGGTATCGCCTTTGCGGCCCTTGATGACCACCGGCGCAATCTCGGCCTTAAAGTGGCCGGCATCGGTGGCCGCGGCGGCCAGCTGATGACTGCGATAGGCGAATTCGTCCATCTCGCGGCGGGTGACTTCCAGCTCGCGCCCGATGAACTCGGCGGCGTTGCCCATGCCCCAATCACACAGACTGCACCACAGGCCGTCGGTTTGCAGCGCATCGCGCAGCTTCACCTCGCCATATTTGCTGCCGGTGCGCAGGCTGTCGTTCAGATAGGGCGCGCGGCTCATGCTTTCAGTCCCGCCGGCCAGATAGACCTGCCCGTCGCCGGCCTTGATGCCGTTGGAGGCCAGCATCACCGCTTTTAGGCCGCTGCCGCACACTTTGTTGACCGTGATACCGCCGATGCCGTCTGGCACGCCTGCCCCAAGGCTAATCTGACGGGGCAGGGCCTGACCGACGCCGGCACTCACCACGTTCCCGACGATCACCTCAGCGATGTCTGCCGGATTGATGCCGCTGCGCTCTACCGCAGCTCGAAAGGCCACCTTGCCGAGGTCGGCGGCACTCTGGGCGGCCAAACCGCCCAAAAACTTGCCCTGTGGGGTGCGTGCCGCACCAAGGATGACCACATCGGTGAGGGGGGAGGAAGGGGGATGGCTCATGATGAAATGATTGTCCTAAAGATGGGTTTTTGTGTGCGATAAAACAAGGCTTTTTGCAGCACACGCCTCACCGCGCAACTTGCGATGAGGCGTGTGCCTGTGTGGTGCACTAGCTGACGTGTGACGCCAGCTCCTTCACAATTTTGTCCTTGGGCTTAAAGCCGGTCACACGCGCCACCGGTTCACCGCCCTTAAACAGGATGAGGGTGGGGATGCCCAACACCTGATAGCGCATCAGCAGGTCTTGGTGGGCATCGGCGTCCAGCTTGCCGACCTTGAGCTTGCCGCTATAGTCCGCGGCAATCTCGTCCACAATCGGGGCGATTGCCTTGCACGGGCCGCACCACTCCGCCCAGAAATCGACCAGCACCGGCGTATCGGATTGCAGCACTTCACGCTCGAAGTTGCTCTCGGTCACTTCAAAGGTCTTGTCCGACATGGGTTCCTCTTGGGATGATTTTTCCCTGCTTGCTTGGACTGCATGGTATCATACAAAGGTCTGTGATACCCAGAGTCAGTCCGCAGGATGGGTTGTATTCATAGCTATGGACGCCGTGCCTCTCCCCCCCCTTACGCGCCGTCAGGAGCAGATTCTGGCCCGGATTGTGCGCGCCTATACCCAAAAGGCCGAGCCGGTCAGCAGCAAATATCTGGCCGAGTCGGCCGACTTGAACGTCAGCCCGGCCACCATCCGCAACGAGATGGCGGTGTTAGAAGAACTGGGCTATATCGCCGCGCCGCATACCTCGGCGGGGCGCGTGCCCACCCAGACCGGCTATCGCTATTATGTCAAGCACCTGATCGGCAGTGCCGAGCTGCCGGCAGTCGAGCGCCAGCTGATTACCGAGCGCATCCAGTCCGCCCCGATGGCGTCTGACCAGTGGATGCGTTATGTGGCCATGATGCTGGCGCGCACCACACAGGCCGCCTCGCTGGTGACTGCACCATCGGCCGCGGCGGGGCGCTTTAAGCATCTCGAGCTGATTGCCGTGCAGGGCCGGCTGGTGCTGATGGTGTTGATTGTGCAGGGCGGGGGCGTGCATCAGCGGATGCTGAACCTCGCTGACAGCATCCCACAGGCCGTTTTGAGCGAGGCCTCGGCCCGCCTGAACGCGCTGTGCCATGACTTGACCGCCAATGACCTGCTGCTGAAAGCGGTCGGGATGCCGCTGCTGGAGCGCGAGGTGATGGAGCTGGCCGCCGAGGTCATCGAACGCGCCTCGGCTGGCGGGGTGGGCACGGTGTATCGCGATGGGTTGAGCGAGGTACTGCCAGCTTTTGCCCAGACCGAAGCAGCTCAGCAGGTGGTACGCGTGTTTGAGGAGCGCCCGCTGCTCAACCTGATTTTGGACGAGTTCCTTGGCCCATTGGCCAACGAGGTGCAGGTGGTGATTGCCGGCGAGGGCAAGCGCGATGAGCTGTCGCAAGTGTCGATGGTGCTCAGCCGATATGGTCAGCCCGGGCAGCTGTCGGGGGCGGTCGGGCTGGTCGGGCCGACGCATCTCAACTATGGTCGGGCCATCTCGACCGTGCGCTATATCTCGACCATGATGACCAACATGCTGGTCAATTTATATCGCGAAGAATCGGACAACATACAAGGAGCTGATGATGGCGACACGCGCGACGACTAGCGAGGGCAGCGCGGCGATCTTGCTGCTGATGCTGGCGATGTTGGGGGCGCTGGCCGTGCTGCGCCCCGCCCCCACTGAGGGGGAGGCGTGGTGGCTGTGGGTGACGCGCGATGTGGTGGACGTCGAGCCGGCTGCCCCGCGTGATGTGCTGCGTGGGGTGCGCGACAACCTTGTCAGTGCGCTGGAACGCAGCGGCGGTGGGCTGCATCTGCCGGCGGCAGCGGTGCTAGAAGGCTGGACATGGCTGGCCGGCGATTCGCTGGAGGGCCTGCGCTGGGGCGGCCTGTTGGCTGTGTTGACTGGCGCGGCGCTGATGTTTCGCCTGCTGCGGCGCATCAGCCGCACGCTGGCGGTGGGTTGGCTGGGGGCGCTGATTGTCGGGGCGGGGCTGTTGTGGCTGATGAGCGCGCCCAACCCGTGGCCGGCGGCGGTGCGCGCCTATCATGCGCAGCGCGACCGCAATCAGCCGGCCTTGACCACCTTCAGCGAGGACAGCGTGGCCGGCTATTATCATGCGCGCCACAACCTGCGCGCCGGCCTCGGCATCGACCTTGGTTGGCGGGCCTTCTCGCCAGAAGAGATGGTCGGCATCGTCAACCGCATGAGCGCCACCCAACCCCTCTGGCTGATTGGCCCGGCCGACAGCGACGCCACCTATCTGCTGATGACCGCCCTTGCAGGTCGCCGTGCCGCCGCGCCACAGGTGGTCGAAGGGGTGACCTTCTGGCGCTTTGATCCCTTAACACCTGCGGAGCAGCCCTGATGAGACTGGTTCAGTTCACCCCGCCGGCAGAGGACGGCGCACGCTTTGGCCTGCTGGTCAACGACACTGTGATCGAGGTTGGCGAAAGCCCCAAAGGCACGCTGCACAGTTGGTTAGAGCGTGGTATGCCGTTCTATGACGAACTGCACGCCCTCGATGCACGCCTGAAGGCCGGCAGCACCGATACCACGCTCAACGGGCACGCCCGCCGACGCTTTGCGCTGGCGGACGTCCGATTGGCCGCGCCGATTGCCCGCCCGCCCAGCTTGCGCGATTTTTATGCCTTTGAGCAGCACGTCCAGACCGCCATGAGCAACCGCGGGCGCGAAGTGCCGCCGCAGTGGTATGAGATACCGGTGTTCTATTTCTCCAACACCGGCGCGGTGCTCGGCCCAGATGAACCGGTGCGCGCGCCCAAAGCCTCGTCCGCGCTGGACTATGAGCTGGAGGTGGCCTGCATCATCGGGCGCGGCGGGCGCGACATCCCCGAGCAGCAGGCCGAGCAGCACATCCTTGGCTATCTCATCTTCAACGACTGGTCGGCGCGCGATTTGCAGCGCCAAGAGGTGGCGGTCGGGCTAGGGCCGGCCAAAGGCAAAGATTTTGCCAGCAGCCTCGGCCCATGGGTCATCACCCCCGATGAGCTTGCGCCCTATCGCACCGACCGCGTCGGGGTCTATGACCTGCCGATGACCGTGCGTGTCAACGGTCAGACCCGCGGCGCAGGCCGCTGGAGCGACCTGCACTACAGCTTTGGCCAGATGATTGCCCGCGCCAGCGCCGATGTCATGCTCTATCCGGGCGACGTGATTGGCAGCGGCACGGTCGGCACGGGCTGCCTGCTGGAGACCACCCGCGCCCAAGGCCCATGGCTGAGCAGCGGTGACGTGGTGGAACTAGACATCGGGCCGCTGGGCATCCTGCGCACCCCCGTGCTGTGAGGGCCGCCAGAGTGCGCTCTGGGGGCGGGTTTGGCGGGTTTGTGTTTTTCGGAATACAATCTCTCGCTGCCGTTGGGTAGCGAGAACCTCACACCATGATCAAGATTTTCATCAACTTTCGCAAAGATGACAGCGGGCCGGCTGCCCACAAGATAAACCAGCATCTCGAAGAGATTTTTGGCGATGAAAACGTGTTCTATTACCCGCAAGACCCTGTCGAAGACATCAATGAGGTGCTTGACCATCTGCGCAGCTCGGACGTGATGCTGGTGCTGATTGGCAGCAAATGGCTGGAAGAATTGGAGTCCCGTCAAGCCCGCAGCGGCGAGCCAGACTGGGTGTTTGACGAAATCCGAAACGGGCTGACGACGGATGGCGTGCTGGTCATCCCCGTGCTGATTGACGATGCCATCCACCCACCGGTGACGATGCTGCCCGACGCCATCAAGAGCCTGCACTACAAGCGCAACGAAAACGTGCATACCGACGACCGTTTCGAAGAGGATATGAAGGTGCTGGTGGCCCGCATCAAAAAGCGCAACGCGCGCTTTGGCGGCATCAGCAAGTTTTATCCCAGCTTGCCCAACGACCTGCTGCGCGAAAAAGTCGCCAAAGCCCGCCGCATCATCCGTATCATGACCATCTGGACGGCGCGCTGGGAGCTGATTGCCGAGTCGCTGGATACCGCGCTGCACAACGGGGCACGCCTCGAAATCCTGCTGCTCGACCCGACCAATTCGGTCGCCGCCCAGCGCGATAAAGACCTCGGCAAGCCAACCGGTTATACCGCTGGTCGCATCCGCGATAACGTGCTGACCCTGCGCGACTTTGCCCAAAGTCACCCCGACGTCGCCGACCGCATCACGCTCAAGCTGTTCAACGCCATCCCCTCACGGGTGCTGTATCTGGTAGACGAGACGATTTTGATTGGCACGCACTCGATCGGCAAGCTGTCGGCAGATGCGCCGCACATCCTCGCCTTTGGCGAAGAAACCCCGCTGTATCAGAACCTCAACCAGCATTTTCTGGACTTGTGGAACGCCCCGCATCCCTACACGCAGGTGATTTCGCTGCAATCCCCCGAAATCTTCCGCTGAGCAGCAGCCCAGCCGCCGCCTCAGCCCAAAAACCGCTTGATGATGACCGCTGCATCAGCGGCACGCTCCAGATAACTGTAGTGCCCGGCGCCGGCAAACACCACCAGACCGGCGTCGGGGATCAGGCGCTCAAGGGTCTGGCCGTCGCTGAGCGGGGTATCGACATCGGCGTCGCCCCACAGCAGCAGGGTTGGGGCAGCGATGCGCGCGGCCCAATCCTGCAAATCCTGCGCAATCACCTGCTTAAAGGTGTCACGCATCAGGCCGTCAGCGGCTTTATAGTCGGCAGAGCCAAAGGCCGCACGATAGCGCCCGGCCAACCCCTCCGCCAGCCCGCCCAACCCGACGCCGGCCAGCCCGCGCTGCACCCATTTCAGTGCGCGCGTCATGCCCCCCACCGCGCCGGTATCGGGCCGGATGCCGGCGCTGTCGGCCAAAATCAGCTTATCGACGCGGTCGGGGTGGTCTGCGCCCAGAATCAGACCCAATCGCCCCCCAAACGAATGCCCAAACCAGTGCACACGCCCCACACCCAGCGCATCGGCATAAGCCAGCGCAAAGCGCGCATAATCGAACACCGTCCACACCTGCGGCGGGGGCGGGGTGTGGCCAAAGCCGGGCAAATCCGGCATATACACCCGATACCCCAGCCGCCCCAGCCGCTCGCCCAGCGGCGTCAGCAGCTCGGCAGATGCCCCCCACCCGTGCAGCATCACCAGCGCCGCGCCGCCGGCCTCGCCCGCCACCTGATGATGAACGCGCAGTCCATCGACCTGTATCGTGTTGTCTGCCATCTGGCCGCCTCCTTGGCATGATGAAGCATGATGAATGTCCCCCATCATAATCGGTTTGGGCCTGTGTCCCCACCCCCGACGCCCTGTTTTTTCGTTACCAGTCCGTAACCGTCCTGTGATTGCTTTATCACCGCGGGTCGGGTTAGGATGTATCCATCGTTCAGTGCCACCCCACACCTAAGGGCGACCAACGACATGACTGTTTTGATGTGCTGCCTGTGCTGTTGCAAACCGTGTGCGTCGATGATGACGCATCACAGCACGGGGAGGTGCGCCTAGTCACCGCGCACACCGAACAGTCGCCATTTTCGCGATTGCTCAAGCCCCGTGCTCATCCGCACGGGGCTTTTTGTTTGACAGAAAGCGAGGCTGTATGTGTAGCGACCCCGATTGTGCGATGAAACCCACCCCTTCCGCCTGCTGAGCGGCCAACCACCCGCCGCTCTGCCCACACACCAGCCGATGATTTTCTCTCTAAGGAGTACCCTAGCCATGAAGTTGTTCCGCACCCTTGTCACCCTTGCCCTGCTGGCTGCCTTTGGCCTGCTGGTCGGCGTGTCTGCCGCCCAAGAAGCCCCCGCCCGCGAGGTGCTGGTCAGCACCGACTGGCTGGCCGACAACCTGAAT